>JANNCG010000080.1:0-2302 GCA_031386385.1 Myxococcales bacterium | reverse complement strand
TCGAGCGGGCCTATCACGAAGAGATCTACAAGCTCATGTCGATGGACGGCCTGACACAGCTTCGCAACCGCCGTGCGTTTGACGAGTCCATCACCGATGAGATCATGAGGTCCGTGCGTTTTGCGAGACCCCTTACTCTCTGCATGATGGACATTGATAAGTTTAAAACGATAAACGATCAGTTCGGCCACCTCGCGGGCGACTCAGTCCTCCGCCAGCTCGGCGGCATCATGCGCAACAACCTGCGCAAAAATGACATCATCGGGCGTATGGGCGGAGAAGAGTTTGCCGCGCTTTTGCCAGAGGTCGATCGGCAGGGCGGAGTGATCGCGGCAGAGAAGCTGCGCCGGATTGTTGAGCAACACCGGTTTGAGTTTGACCGCACAGTGATCCCCGTGACGATCTCGATTGGCGTGGCAGAACGCAGGGCCGATGAGCTTGAGCCGACACAGCTCTTGGGACGCGCTGACGAGCTGCTCTATCGTGCGAAGCACGAGGGTCGCAACCGTGTAGTTTCAGGTTGAGTGGGCGCGAAGAGCTAATCGCTCTCAGGCACTCACCCCACTCACCCACCCTAGACTTGCTCATTGCGATCGCGCGTTCGGGTTCAGACAGAGCTGAACCGGCTCTAGCCGATCGGCGGCTGCGCGCTGTTCGACGGAACGATGATGTACACCTCACGACGATCCACCTCGGCCATCGCGCGTCCGAGCACAACGATGGTGGCCCGAAACAGCTGAGCCGTTGCGCCACCTGGCTGAAAATCGTTGTAAAAATCCACTTCAAACTCGACGATCGCGTCCGGCGAGACGCTGAAAAACGTCGTCATGTCCTTGCGTGTATACCCAATTGGCGCCTCAGGCATTGCCCCAAAGGGGACCACCGCTTTGACAAAGTCTCGCGTGGTGCGAGGCATCATCAAGCGCGCCTCCATGCGATCGGGGTCTGTGCGTGTGGTGATATCTTGCCGTGATTGTCCAGCGATCGTCGTGATGGCTTGAATCACTTGGTCGGCCACCGCGCCTGCTGCTCCGCGAAAGGCCATGGGCATTCCTGCGCCGTCGAGGGTCATTGTGTCGCGCGCGAGCGTCTGTGAGTTGGTGAACGTCACGCCGCGGCCCACGTCAATTCCGATAAAGTAGGCACCGCGACGGACCATGTCGTCACGAAGAGCCATGTAGGTAGGGATAGCTCCACCGTAGTCGTTTCCACCGCCAGGGCCGTTGTGCCAAGCAGCGTCAGACATGAGCACCATGATCGGCACGCGGCCCGTCTGAAAGCACGCCCAACCAAAGTACGCCGGATCATCGGGACCCATCCCGCAGTCACGCACTGGGTCCACATTACGAATCGCGGTCCCACCATAAGCAGGAAATCCAGCGCCGTTAATCAACGCATGCATCGCAGGAACCATGCTCTCAGGCTCATCACCACCGTTGTCCGCACGCAACATCGCGGTCGCTGCTTGCACCACCGCGGGGTCACGCGTCAGCCGCTGAAACACCGCCACGTTGCCCGTGTAGTTTGAGCCACCCGCGCCGAAGTCTCCGTGTCCCGCGACACCGTAGCGAAGGTTGCCCATGGGGCCGATCGCGGACACAATCCCTGGAATAATCCTAGACATCAGTGTCTGCTGCACGTTGAGAATCGTCGCGCGCATTGAGCCCGTGGTGTCCACCACGAACATCACGTCCGCCGCACGGAGGCGCGTTTGAAAGCTAAACTTTCGCTTCTCGTGTCGACCCATCTCCATCGGTGGATGATACGGCAGCGTCACGTACAGCGAGCCTGCCATGGGCATGGAAGCGGGGTTGGTGGGATCGCTCATCGCGACACGCTCAGTCAAGTCCGGAACGCCGTCCATATCCGAGTCTTCCGCGCACGCATTAGTCCCCGCCATGCGCTCTTCACTGTCTGTGAGTCCGTCGTTATCCGAATCCAAATCCCGAAAGTTCGGCCGCCCATCGCTGTCACAATCCACGGGATTTCTACCGCACATCAGCGCTCCGGGCTGCGGCATCACGGTGGGATAGTTGCCCGATGCCTCGACGCTGTCAGGGTAGCCGTCGTTGTCTGAGTCCTGATCGATTCCGTCCTGCATCCCGTCGTTGTCAGCGTCACCGGTCTCGAGGTTATCTGCGATTCCGTCGCCGTCCATGTCTAAGCACGGACCCGCAACAAACCCCGAGTCGGGGATAATAATCGCGCCGCCGACCGCGCGAATCACACCACCATCACGACGACCCACGAGCACCTCAACAACGGGGGCACAACCAACAACACACGTAAGAAGAAAGGGACC
>JANNCG010000268.1:0-6428 GCA_031386385.1 Myxococcales bacterium | reverse complement strand
ACAGGCTCATGAATCTCAGTCATTTGCCTCGGCAATCCCGTGCGCAGGTCACCGCTCACGCCGTCTTGCACACCAATGAGCGCAGAGAGGTTGTGCGGAAGCTTTGTCCCCGCACCCCAACGCTCTGGATCGACGGTAGAGAAGTAGTACTCAAGGTTAATCCCGCCGCCCACGGGGACAATCGCGGCCAAAATCCGCTCAATGATCGCGCCTTCAGGATCAATCGAGGGATCGTACGAGACCAAAAACGAGCGTCGATCCAAAAAGAGTCCGCGCGTCAAATCACGGCGCCCCACGACACAGACGGCGTTGGTCGCGTGGCCAAGCTCGGGTCGTGCTTGGCTGATGTCTACCGCACGCTCTTCGACATGCACGAGGGCTTCTTCAGGCTCTAAAAAGACGGGTGCGTGGGCGAACTTGCGGCACCTCTCGTGGGCCGAACGCGCACGGGCCTTGTCCAAGCTCTTTTTCAGCACGTGAAACTCAGTTCGCAACGGCTGCGGAATGGTCTCTGTATCAAAAAGCGTGATCCCGTCGGTGGTCGTGTCGTGCCAGCCGCCGATGAACCAGCAGTTGTCCGGGATATCAATGTTGTGTCCGCGCAGCGCCTCGCGCACCATGGGGTCGTTGGCCATAGCCGCGAATGCCCGGGCGTTTGGCCCTCCGATGCGTCCTCCGCACGCGCCACACTCATACGCGCTGTGGTGGGGGTTGTTCACTGTGGACGCTCCGTGTCCTAGCAGCACGACTAAACCTGCAAAATTGCTGACCAAACCGATGTTCTCAAGCAGCGTCCGCACCCGCGCGATGCGCTCGTCCTCGGTGAATCCGGCGCTGAGCGAGCTGCTTGGATCTTCTGAGTGAGCAAGCTCTTCAGGACTCTGCTCAGCTTTCTGTGCGCTCGTCGTGAGGTGAGTTTTAGGCGCGGGGACTAACCACTGATTGATCTGCTGCAACCACCGCTGGGCCGCTCGCGGAAAAAGCACTCGCGCAAATAGCTGTGACGCCGCCAGCGCGCCCAACACCGGAGCGAGGGCGATCCCGCGAATCAGTGACCCCGCCCCGTCATAGATTTCGTGGCGCACTCTTGCGGCAAATGCCCGGCGAACTTGCCGTGTTCGCAACACCCCGAGGTCTGAGTCCGTTGCGACCTCACGCACGATGTGCTGCGGAGTGACGACGATGGGACAGCGTGCGTTTGAGCGCGGATCATCAAGGGACGCAAACTCCATCGCGACGCCAAAAAACCCGGCTGCGCCAAAGGTGATATTGCGCGCGTCGAGCTCTTCGAAGTGTCGGCGGATAGCCTCTTCGCGATCGTCGATGCAGAACATGACTTGAAAGCGCGGTTTTTCTGCGGGCGGATAGGCTGGGTCTCGCAGGTTGTCCGCCACCCCGTCAGTGATCATCCGCAGGTGGTGGTTCTCGTAGGCCTCGTGCAAGGTCTTTCGGCGCACGTCAGAAGTGAACTCGTCAAGGACGCGGCTCATCGACTCGACGGCACCCTCTGGCAGCTTCAAGAGCGCGGGAGCCGAAAGTCCAGCGAGCTGAGCGAATTGAAAGAGCGAGTAGGCGCGCGAAGACGTCGCGTGCTGTTGACTCTCGGTCTCGGCATTGGACGTTCGGCGCTTTTGCTTTCGACGTGCGAGTGTGGCTGCGAGCGTTTGTAGCGGCCCGGTGTGCCCCACGGCCTCTGCGGAGTCCTTCAGGCACTCAAGCTCCATGGTGAGTCGCAGCGCGATATACGCTTGCAGTGATACCGACGGCGCGCCAGCACCACGATCTTCGGTGTGTGTCTCAAGTCGCGAGATGATCCCAGCCCAGCCGGGAAGCTCAAGTGTCAAGCGTGACAAGTAGGTTGCGGCGTGCTGCGGCTCGACTCCAAGGGTCTTGAGCGCGTTTTGAATCATCATCTCTGGGGTTGCGGCGCCCCGGTCTCTGAGGGCCTTGTACGTGCGGCGCTGCCAGTCTGGCCGTGTCCGCAAGCCGTTGCCAAACTGCTCGGTCGCAGCAGCGAGCAGGCCTGCGCGTCGGTTGGGCATCGCCCAGCGCGCAACGCTCTCGTCGATGTAGGTGGCGAGAAAACGCACAAGCCACTCGTTGATGACCTCTGCGGGGTCCGGTGCACCGAAGTACACCAGCGCATCGCGAAGCGTACGGTCGCGGCCGATTCGCAGAAATATCTCCTCCGGTCTGTCTGCGCTATGACCCAAGAAATGCTGCGAGATTTTAAACAAACAGCGAAGGGTTGTGGGCTCGGGTTGTCGCTCAAATTGGCGCAACAGCGACACACTTCCGGTGTCTCCTAGGGCTTTGAAGAGCGCGTTGTTTTTTGCGCGAATGGCGGCGTGAGTCTCTTCAATCATTTGCCGCTTTTTTTGCAGCGACACTTCGGGATTGAAGCGCTCAAGAAGCGCGTGCTCTTCGATCAGAAAGCGCATCGCGGCGCGAGGCTCTGAGTCGATCCCAAACTGCAACACCAAGCGCTCGATCTGAAGGGGCGTCAGAGGCTCACAGAAGCGCGCACCGAGTCGATTGGCTCGCTGAGTCAGGGCGAAGTCCAGGTCGTCATCGGTGATGCGGCCCTCTCGGTACGCGTCGCGATAACGCTGTTCGCTGAGATAGCCTTCGGCACCCGAGAGAGCACACGCTTCTGCGACGCCTTGGTGAAAGGGCTGGTGCTGGTACGCGTGGAGGGTGTTGTGGTGAATGAAGTTGCCGATGGGACCTTGCGCCGGCAAGACGTGCCGAACGTGCTCGATGAGGGTTTCGAAGCTTGAGGACGAATCGTGATTCAGCGAGGACATGGCGAGCGAGACCGGTGCAATCATCGGGCCAGCAAGAGCGCCCACGATGAAGGGATCTCACCCATTGCACGAATGAACGAATGATTCGCAACTCGGGGAAATTTTACCGCCAAATCATCCTGCGGTTTTCGTTCGTTGGCGCCCGGCACGAGGAAAATACAAATGCACTCGGGTCCCTTCGCCGACCGTGGACTCGATCGCGAGCCACCCTTCGTGCGCCGTCACAATCCCCTGAACCACAGGCAGCCCAAGTCCGGTGCCTTCGCCCGCTCCTTTGCGTGTAAAAAAGGGTTCAAACACGTGCTCGAGGTCCTGCGCCGAGATCCCCACGCCGTTGTCTTCGATCACAACGTGGACATAACTCCCCTCGTCCCCTCCGACGTCCGCTGGCGGTTTGATCAAGACGGAGTCGGCGGTAAGAGTGACAACCCCACCTTGGGGGAGCGCTTGCACGGCGTTGACGACGAGATTGGTCAAGACCTGCAACATCTGCGAGCCATCTATCCAACAGACGAGGTTGGTCGCGGCCGTGTGCGTGATCCGAACGTTGTGTCTTTTCGCTAGTGGTTCGAGCATCTGGCTTGTCTTCTCTAGCAGCGGCCCGATGTCCTGCTCGATGCGCTCGGCTTTTCTCTGCCGGCCGAACTCAAGCAAGTCGCGGATCAACTGCGCCATGCGCTCGGCCTGCTCGTAGATCATTCGGGCGCTCTTGCCTTGCGCTGCGTCGACGGCTTTTTTTTCGACCATCCTCGCGTGTCCCATGATCGTGTTCAAGGGCGTCCCGAGCTCGTGTGCGAGCGAAGCTGCAAGCTGCCCCACCGTGCGCAATCGATCTCCCTGCCGCAGTGCTTCTTGCAGCGTGACGCGATCGGCGGTCGCTTCATCGAGCGCCGTGCGAGTGCTCCCGAGCTGAGTCGCCATCGCGTTCATCTCGCGGGCGAGCGCTGAAACCTCGTCGTTGCCGCTCTCGCTCACGCGGGCATCAAGGTCCCCCGCACCAATGCGCCGAGCTTGATTGGCTAGCGTTTTTAAGGGCAATCCCACGAGCACTCGGACAATAAACCAAGCGAGGAGTCCCGCAAGTCCGCTGAGCGCGAGCGAGCTTACCAGGGCCGAGTACACGCCGAGCTGCTTGACGTGTTCTTGCTCATCGAGCGGCTCGTCGAGCTCGATGACAATCCGTGTTCCGTTGTGGGTGACCACAGGAATCAACGTGCGAATCGTCCTGCCATCTACCACCGCGACAATCTCGTTGTTTGCGAAAGCCCGAGGCTCTTGCGGGGGCTGGCTGGTCAACCAAGATGGCGCGGTCCCGCCGACCGCCACATGGACACCGATGTGTCCACGCTGAACCTCAGTGTCTTGCATTAATGCATTGGCCTCGGCCACTCCGTCCTCACCCGACGCGACGACGGTGCGAATGGTGTGCCCAAAGAAGCGGCGATCGCGCAAAATTGCCTCACGAAGCACGGTCTCTTCTTCTCGAATGCGCAAAAATGCCGCAACGCTAAGCACCAGCGAGATCGCGAGCACGAGGGCAAGCCACAGTCTCGTTGCGATGCTCACCGCCGCCGCTCGCTCTCGATGTTGTTGTCGATGTCCATGGATAACCTCTACCGTCACTCCCAGTCTCGTTGCTATACTAAGAGTATGAATTCGATCATCCCTCCGGGGACAAAACCACGTATTTTAGTGGTCGATGACGACGGTGCGACGGCTGAAATGCTGACGACTTCGCTAGTTGATGAAGGCTTTGATGCCTCGTTTGTGACCTCTGCAGAGAGCGCGATTGAGCGAGCTGAAACACAAACATACGACGCTGTGATCACCGATGTTCGGATGGGCAAAGGGATGTCTGGGATCGAGCTCTGTGCGCAGTTGACGGCGATGCTTCCCGAGACTCCCATTTTGGTGGTGACCGCGTTTGGGAGTATGGAGACCGCGATTGCGGCGTTGCGAGCGGGCGCATTTGATTTTGTTCCTAAGCCGTTTAATGTGGATGAGATGACGCATCGGGTGCGTCGTGCGGTTGAGTCTCGAACGTTGCGGGCAGAGGTGCGAAAGCTCCGCGAGGCGCGCTCTCGTCCCGTCGCATTTGAGGCCATTGTCGGACAATCTCCGGTGATGGCGAGTCTGTTTTCGATCGTCGATCGTGTGGCGCAGGCGTCTCCCGCGGTGCTCATCACGGGCGAAACAGGGACGGGCAAAGAGCTTGTTGCCCGAGCGATTCACTCTCGAAGCAAGCGATCTAACGGTCCGTTTGTCGCCGTTAACTGCGCCGCAATGCCTGAGAACCTGCTTGAGAGTGAGCTCTTTGGACACACGAAAGGCGCCTTCACGGACGCTCGAACCGCGCGGGCGGGATTGTTTGTTCAAGCCAATGGCGGTGTGTTGTTTTTGGACGAAATCGGCGACATGCCCAAGGTACTTCAAGCGAAGTTGCTCCGCGTGTTGCAAGAGCACGTGGTGCGACCGCTCGGATCGGACAAAGAGATCCCGTTTGATGCGCGGGTGATCGCTGCGACGCATCGCGATCTTGAGACCGATGTCGCGGACGGCAACTTTCGCGAAGATCTCTACTTTCGCTTAAACGTTCTTGAGGTGAAGCTCCCGCCGCTTCGGTCGCGTGGGGCCGATATTTTGTTGCTCGCGCAGGACTTTGTGCATCGCATTTCAGAGCGTGACGGCCGCCCCGTGCGAGGCCTTGACCCCGAGTGTGCGCGTCGCTTGATGAACTACTCGTGGCCCGGAAACGTGCGTGAGCTTGCCAATGTGATCGAGCGTGCGGTCGCGCTTGCCCGTTATGATGTTATCACTGCAAACGAGCTGCCCGATCGCATCCGCCAATTTGCCCCGTCTCACGTGATTGTGGCCGGCGATGCACCGGAGGATTTTGTGAAACTCGAAGAGGTCGAGCGCCGTTATTTGTTGCGTGTCCTTGAGGCAACCAACGGGCATCGGACCAAGACGGCGCAGATCCTAGGGCTCGATCGCAAGACGTTGTACAACAAGCTTCGATTGTACGGGATGGCTGAAGGCCAAAGTATTCCACCACCACCACCAGAGCACAAATGACCGACTCAACCGATTCGATGCAGCACTTGGCAAACTTGCGAAAAGAGTATCGCCTTCGAACCCTTGATGAGCATCAAGTCCCAACAGATCCGTTTGAGTTGTTTAAACAGTGGATCGATGAGGCCATTCATTTGGCCGTCAGTGAGCCCACCGCGATGACGCTCGCCACAATTGACTCCGACGGAACCCCGTCCGCCCGCATCGTGTTGCTCAAGGGCGTGATGGACGGCGCGTTTTCGTTTTTCACCAACCAACGAAGCGCAAAAGCGCAAGCGATCGCTAGTCACAGTGATGTCGCGCTGGTGTGGTTTTGGCCCGAAATTGAGCGGCAAGTACGCGTGAAGGGCTCTACAACGCCGAGCAGCGACAAAGACAACGACGGGTACTGGTCCATGCGTCCGAGGCGCTCACAGCTCGGCGCATGGGCATCAGAGCAGAGCGCCAAGCTCACGTCTCGTGCCGAGCTTGAAGAGAGCATGACCCGGTTGACCGATCGCTTCGAAGGCGTTGAGGTCTCTCGGCCACCGCACTGGGGTGGGTATCTTG
>JANNCG010000267.1:0-13077 GCA_031386385.1 Myxococcales bacterium | reverse complement strand
TTCAGCGCAGGCTCGTGCACCTTGGGCTTGGCCTCTGCGTTGATGGGCTGCATAAGATCCACCTCTACCGCAAAAGCGCCCACACCCACAGAAGCAATGTCTTCGTTGACATTCTCGCGTTCGCTCTGAAAATTTCCACGCAAAGTGAGGCCTAATAGCTCGATCCAGAGGTGTTTGAGTTTGTCTTTGTCCGTCGCGCCTACCGCGATTTGCTGCACGCCTAACACTTTGAAGGGTCGATTGCTGATGCTCATCGCGCGGGACTGTACAATCGTCAAAGGACGAATTCATCACGCAAAGTAGGTACTTGCGCTTGACAGCAAACGACTGTGTGGTTTTTGCTCCCCCTCCACAAAATGTTAGATCTTCGATACGTCGTAGAAAATCTTGAGGCGGTCCGCAAACGACTGGCTCGCCGCAATGAATCTTGGATTGCGCCGTTAGAAACCATCGCCACACACGCAGAGGCTCGACGAATTGCCATCGTTGAGGGCGAAAAACTCGCGCAACAGCTCAACGAATCGTCGCAGGCGATGTCGCTCATGAAGGACAAAAAGTCCGCTGAATTTGCTGAGCTTCGTGAGCGTAATCGGCAGATCGGTGAAGAGCGCAAGAAGTTTGATCGCGCGCAGGCCGAGGCCGAGCTTGAGATTGATGATGTGCTGTTGGGACTGCCCAATGAGCCAGCGGATGATGTTCCTGATGGGCACGACGAGCACGGCAACGTGGTGGTGAAGACCTGGGGCGAGAAGCCCGTGATCGATTGGAAGCCCAAGGATCACCATGACCTCGGGACCTCGCTTGGGATCTTAGACTTCGAGCGTGCCAGCAAGCTGTCGGGTTCGCGCTTTGCTGTGCTCTGGGCCGAAGGGCCTCGGTTGGTCCGTGGGCTCACCGCGATGATGCTTGATTTGCACACGCGCGAGCACGGATACACAGAGGTCTCGACACCTTACTTGGTGAAGGCTGGTGCGTTGTACGGGACGGGGCAATTGCCAAAGTTCGCCGATCAGCTGTTCAAGATCGCCAAGAGCGATGAGCGCTCGTACGACCTGTTTTTGATTCCAACCGCTGAAGTCACCGTCACCAATTTGCACACCGAAGAGATTCTCGAAAACGACGAGCTACCCAAGAAGTACACCGCTCACACGCCTTGCTTTCGGGCCGAGGCAGGCGCCGCAGGGCGAGACACTCGTGGGATGATTCGGCAACATCAGTTCGACAAGGTAGAGCTTGTGCGCTTCGAGCGTCCCGAGGACTCAGACGCGGCACTAGAAGAGCTTACGCGGTCCGCTGAGACCATCCTTGAGCGTCTTGGGTTGCACTATCGTCGCGTGCTTTTGTGCGCAGGGGATATGGGTTTTTCGTCGAAAAAAACCTACGATCTTGAGGTCTGGCTACCTGGCCAAAACCTGTATCGCGAGATCTCGTCGTGCTCGAATTTTGGTGACTACCAAGCGCGGCGCGCAAAGCTGAAGTACCGACAGCCTGAGCTCACGGGCAAGGGTAAAGGCAAAGTTCGACTGTTGCACACACTCAACGGTTCGGCGCTTGCAGTAGGACGCACGCTCGTGGCATTGCTTGAGCAGTATCAGCAGAGTGATGGGAGCGTGGTGATTCCGCCGGCGCTTCGTCCATACTGTGGTGGTCTTGAACGATTGGTCCCAAAACGATGAGTACGATGGATGCAAGCGAGCAGATTCGCGCCGCGATTGTGAAGAACATTTCAGACGCAGAGGTAGCCGTTAAAATGAATGGCGATCGTCACTACACCGTGGCTGTGAAGAGTCCGCAGTTTGCGGGTCAATCCATGCTTCAATGTCACAAAAAAGTGATGTCCTCGCTCGCGGCGCTGATGGCCGGAGACGATGCCCAGGTGCACGCCATTGACTCTCTGAAGACATCCGCAGCCTAATTTGCTGCAGGATTGCTCACCACTCGCGATAGCCAGTGGGCAGATGTCGTCCGTTTTGATTGGGAGGCACCACACGTGGACGTCGTGCGAGTCGTGCGCTGTAGCGAATTTCTGACCCACCCAGAGTCACCTGCGCATCCACGTACCCCGCGAGACGAAAGGTAAACGTGTGCATGACGGCCGCGCTTCCGGCGTCGCTCGCGAGTCGCAAATCGAGTGGTGTGTGCCCCAGTGACTGGCTGCCTTCGAGTACCTCGACGTTGTTCGGCTCGCTGCTGAAAATAATGTGCACTCCGGGATCGGCTTGCGGCGGATTCGTTGGGACTGTGTGTGGCAAGTTGTTTTGCGGGTTAGTCGATTGCTGTGTCTGTTGCGTCTGCTGTGTCTGCTGTGTCTGCTGTGTCTCCGTTGTTGTGTTGGTCTGCGTCGACACCGGCTTCTGATTGAGCTTCACTGCCGCGGCCACTGTGATCCCGATCACCAGTGAAATAACCGCAAAAATAGGTGCCTTCGATTTGGGCTTGCTGTTGACCGCGGGCGGGTAGAGAGACGCGAGCTGAGCCGGGGATGGGCTCTCGAGCGGAGCCTGGGTCAAAACGACCGGGGACGCGGGTGGTTCGCTTTTGAGCGGCTGGGGGTTTGTTCTCCCGGACGTCGTTGGATAGTCTGCAGAGGGAGACGTCTCTACCATTGCTGACGGCGACGGGACCGCGGACAAACGAACGGCGATGGACTGGCTGGGATTGGACGGCGCTGTCGAGAATTCACCCGTTGAGGTGAGGCTGCTGTTCATCAACCCAGCGGCCGAAAACTTGATCCCATCGAGCAGCGCATCCATCGTGGCAAAGCGATCATCGGGATTTTTCTTCAGGCATTTGTAGACGAGCTCTGCGACGCCAACAGGGATCACCGCGTCGGGCGCAAAGTCCTGCAGAGCGGGAATCGGATCAGACACGTGCGCCATGAGCGTGTTGACCGAGTTTCCGCGATCAAACGGAACCTTGCCCGTCAGCATCTCAAACAACACCACCCCCAACGCATACACATCCGTCGCTGCAGTGACACGCTCACCGCGAATCTGCTCGGGGGCCATGTACTTGGGCGAGCCCATAAACAAACCCGTTTGTGTCAGGTGCTCAGAGCCCGTTTCATCAAGCTGTTTAACAAGCCCGAAGTCCAACACTTTGACGAAATCTTCATCATCCTCATTGCGAACCAAAAACACATTCGCTGGCTTCAAATCCCGGTGAATCACACCCATCCCGTGCGCTTCACGCAAGGACCGACACATCTGCTTGAGCACCCTCAGCGCACGGTCGTACGGAAGTCTGCCCACCTCACGCAATAAACGGTGAAGCGTGCGGCCCTCCAGCAGCTCCATCGCCATGTAGTAGACGCCGTCGTCGGTGGTCCCGTAGTCAAAAATCGTGACGGTGTTGGGGTGTCTCAGCTTTGACGATGTCGACGCTTCGAGAAAAAACCGCTTGTGAAACTCCGGGTCATGCTCGCCGGTGTAGTTTGGGTGCAGCACTTTGAGCGCGACGAGCCGTCCGAGTGGGGCTTGTTCTGCTTTGTACACCTTGCCCATGCCTCCTCGTGCAATGAGAGACAAGATCGTGAAGCGCTCGTTGATTGTTCTGCCCAACAACGGATCGATCTGTGGTCCCGAGTTTGGCGGGGCTACAGAAGGTGTGTTCGGTGTGTTGGACTTTGGCTCCCCCATGGGGCTCATGTTCTCCGATGCAGCTAAAACTCACTGGGCGATGGTTGAAGCTGAAGGATGGCAGCCAAACTGGTTATCGTCAATTCTTCACGTGTTCACAATCTTGGGGGGTTGCCGGTGGCGTTTGGGGTGATCCCGTTGCACAATACGCCTCATGCGTCAGAGTTTATCTCCCATCTCAGTGTCGGTCCTTGCGCTTGCAGCGATGTCATTCACGACGGTCGCTAGCGCTCAAACCCTAGAAACCCTTGAGAATTCTCAAGAAATTGTCGTCGACTTCGAAGACTCTGCGACGGAGGCAGACGTCCGCGCGGCAGGTCTGGCCGTGGGCGTTGAGTTTCGTGCCAACAGTTTCTTGGTGGACCAAGATAGAATTGTCAGAGCTCAGGTTTCGGCGAATCGGGTCTCAAGTGTCCTTGAGAGCTTGCGGGCTCGGGGCAACGTTCGTGCAGCGGACAACAACATTGAGATGCGCGCGACCTGGCAGCCCAATGATCCACAGTTTGCAGATCAATGGGGGATGACCCGTGTCCATGCGCAGACCGCGTGGAATGTGACCTGTGGTCGCGGAGTCACCGTCGCAGTGATTGATACAGGGGTTGCGTGCGAGAACAACGGCGAGTTTACGCGGGTGCAAGACCTCGCTGGGACCCGCTGTGTTTTGGGCTACAACTTCGTGAACGATACGAACCACGCCAACGATGACCAAGGGCACGGTACGCACGTCGCGGGGACGATCGCACAGACGACAAACAACGGATTTGGTGTCGCGGGTCTCGCGCATTGCGCAACGATTATGCCCGTCAAAGTGCTGAACGAGCGAGGCAGTGGCACCCTGGCCGATGTGGCTGAAGGGATTCGCTTTGCAGCCGACGCAGGTGCGCAGGTGATCAACCTGTCGCTTGGTGGGGGTCGTCGGGTGAAGGTCCTCGAAGAGGCCGTCGCGTACGCTCGTGCGAGAGGCGCGATTGTGGTGTGCGCTGCGGGCAACAACGGACGCTACGTTGAGTCACCTGGGAGCGAGCCGGGATCGTTTACCGTGAGCGCGCTGAGCCCTGCGGCCGATGACTTGGCGTACTTCTCGTCACGTGGGCCAGAGGTGAACATCGCCGCCCCTGGAGTGAACATTTTGCAGCAGACGATCTGCAACCGTGGTCGCGATCGTTGTGAGCAGTTTGCGTCGTGGTCCGGCACCAGCATGGCGGCTCCGCACGTCGCGGGTGCGGCCGCGCTGGTGGTCTCAATGGGCGTCACTGATGTGGACGCGATTGAGCGCACCTTGCGTGATTCTGCGGCACGGCCAGAAAACGGGAGCACAGACAAAGAGCTCTATGGCTCAGGTGTGCTCGACGCTTCGGCTGCCGTGAAGATGGCGCTTGAGAAGAGCGCGATGATCCGTGGCATCACGCTCTTGGTCCTGACGGTGCTCACCTACGCACGGATCAAGTCTCGATCGGGCAAGCTAGCTAACCCACTTGCGTGGGCTCCGCTGGCGTTTTTCATGAGCGTGGGACTGTGGTTTTTGCCGCAATTTACCACGCATTTGATGCCCGGGATGGAGCTGGCCATGCGGCCGGTGGGTGACTGGAGCATTCTTTTGGGAGTGTCCGTTCATCAGTGGTTGCCGTTTGCAAACGCCGTGGTGGCTTTGTTGTTTGTCGGCGTTGGCTTCAGCCGACCGGCGCTCAGAGCTCCGGTTGCAGGCATCTCTCTCGGCATTGCAGCCTATCTTTTGGGCACACTTGCGACCGGTTATCATCGAGGCCCCTTTG
Organism: Myxococcales bacterium; assembly: GCA_031386385.1. GTDB lineage: Bacteria > Myxococcota_A > Polyangia > Polyangiales > JANNCG01. Next base: position 7,667 of record JANNCG010000267.1, on the reverse strand, counting down.
GCTCGATCGCTCAGATCGTGTGGTTCGCGATCAACGCCCTCGTTTGCTTGTGGATCGCGCGTATCGGGCTTGATAGCGAGACTTCGAAGAGCTGAAAATGGTCTCCACCCGGACTGATTCAGCAGACGCGCCTGGCGCTGTTTTGTACCGCGCTCGAGTGACACCAACTCTGCTGGCCATCAACGTGGTTGTGGGCATTGCGCTGTGCGCAGGTATCGGCGCATTCTTGGGCTATTTTATCCTTGATAAGGTGTGGCCTCTTACCATTCTTGGCGTGCTTGTCGGGTTTAGCGGCTTTCGAACTCGCAAAGAACCGCATGAGATTTTGCCCGCAACGATTGAGCGTGGGGGTGAGGCAAACACCGCCGTGTGCACGTTTTATCGCACACCGAGCGAGACTTGGGATGGCGCGAAGATGGCCTACGTGGACGCGGAGGCGACGGGGACAGCGCGAGAGGGATTTATCCACTGGGTGGTGTTGCAGAACAAGCTATCGCCCCCGGTGATTACAAAGATTCGCATGCCCAATCGCAAGCAGGCCGTGACATTGGCGCATGAGCTTCGCGAGCTCTTTGCGGTGTCGCCAAGGCATCCACTTGGAGACGATGAGCCGGGAGGTCTGGCGCTCGAAGCGCCTGTTGAGAGCGTGGTGGTGGCAGAAAAAGCGCCGGAGAAGGTTCTTGTTGCTGCGGCTGAGACCATTGACAAGCCGTCGCCAGAGTCGGTGACAACTCCTTCGACAGACACCACTGCAGAGCCGCCGCACGTGGCTGACTAGAGGCTTGTTGGCCTTTAGAGGGCAACGAGAAGTTTCTGCCGTGTGAGAGCGCGGACACAGTGCTACTGTGAGGTTGTTCTTAATTAACCCATGTCTGCAAACTTACTTCGACTGCGTCTTGCTGCAGCGCTTTCACTTTGTGGTGTGAGCGTCTTTGGCTGCGGTCCAAATCTGTTGCAGGGAGATTCGGGCTTTGATGTGCCCACCGTGGAGGATCGGGACGTGGTGGGCCGACGCGACGTCCGCGATGTGAGCTCGGTAGTCCCCGATGGTGGTTGGATCCGCGAGCCGATGTTGGACTGTCCCGTGGCTGCGGGCCCGTTTAGACCGGTGTCGATTCGTTGCCAGCACTTCGTGGATCAACAGCGTCGAGTGATTCTTTTGCGCGGGATTAACGCGCGAGTCCATGGCGTGTTTGACGTGACCTTCGCCGACGGTCGAGTCCCCGTTGAGGCCATCCCTGTGTTTTCTATCGCGGACAGCCAGCGGATGCGACAGTTGGGGTACAACGTCCTGCGTTTGCCGATCAACTGGAGCGGAGTCGAGCCATCGCGTGGGACTTATGACGAGGCGTACATCGATCAGGTTGTTGCTGCCGTCGACATCGCAAAACGAGCGGGAATGCTGGTGATTATTGAGTTTCATCAAGACTCGTACTCCAAAGAAATCGGTGAAGATGGCGCGCCGATTTGGGCGATTCGCCCCCCGCCCGAGATGCTGTTGCAGGGGCCGATCACGAGCGAGTCGCTGTTGCGTCGAAGGACATCTCCGCAGGTTGTGCAGGCGTTTGAGACATTTTTCTCTGCAGCAGGTGAAGATCTGCAGCGGAGCTACGTTGCGATGACGGTGCGGATTGCTCGGCGGTTTGTGAATGAGGACAACGTTCTTGGCTACGAGCTGTTCAACGAACCGATCGCGGACGACGCTGCAACGACGGCGTTAAACGTCGCTGTTGCGCGTGCGATTCGTGAGGTAGATTCAGCGCGATTGTTGTTTTTTCAGCCCCCAGCAGCGCGCAACGTGGTGGACCAAGCGATGTTGTCTCCGACACCGTTTCCGGTGGTGGGCTCGGTGTACGCGCCGCACATCTACACGCTGGCGATTGGCGGAACCGACAGCATGCGTCGGAGTTTCACTCGGGACACTCTTCGCGTGTCGCACGTTAATGCGTCGAGAGAGGCGCGCGCTTGGGGGACGCCGCTGTTTATTAGCGAGTGGGGCTATGACCCCAGCGGCATTCGGATGAACGAATACGTTGAGTATCAGCAAGATCTACAGGATGAGTTTGGCGCGAGCTCAGCGATGTGGCTGTGGAAAGAGCGCTCGCAGGACCATTGAGGACTATTTGACTACGACGCCGCTGCGGATGTGTGGACTGAGCGTCCTGCGTTTAGGCGTGCCATCGCTCGCGTGCGACCAGAGGCGATTGCCGGTTGGCCGATACGTTGGCAGTACAACCGCGGCGCGAGAAGCTTTTCGCTTGAGTTTGTTGGGAGCGCAGAGGTCACAGCGCCATCGCTTGTTTATGTGCCGGCTGAAGAGGACTTTGCTCCACGGTTGTCGGTGACTTGCGACGGTCGCGGTGTGATGGTCAACCGCGATGTGAACACTGGGCTTATCTCTGTCCCCTGCAATGGCCCCGGCACTCACACCATCTACGTCTCAGCGCTTGAGTAGCGATGGTTGTTGGTGCTGGCTTACTTAGAGCGCACCGGCTCCGAAGTCGATCACTTTAGAGCGCTCGTACCAAGGTCGTGAGCCTCGAATGGAGAGCAAATAGATTGAGCCAAGACCGAGCGCGAGCATGATTGAGATGACCACCCGTGCGAGTGAAATCGCGGGAGCAGTACCGATCTGGGCGACGCTGCCGTTATAACGCGACACGATGAAGGGGACTCTCGCGCCTTCTGCGGTGGCGTAATCTCCGTACGCCATGGGCGAGACTTCATCACTCACACGGACGCTGTGGCCCGAGGTGTTTTCAAACCGCGCCACGAGGTGATAGCTCAGGTAGCTGCTGTTTTTGGTGCGATGCAGCTCTGTGTGTTTTTCAACCACTGTGGCGTGCACTTCGGTCCCAGTGAACGAGAGGACCTCGAAGGTGCCAAACGCAAACAGGTGAAGTCCCAACATGAGCGCGCCAAACGCAAGCGCCCAGTTGCCATGAAACCCTTCACGCCGCACATGCCGCTCTGTCGGAACCTCTGTGCTCAGCAACATGGCTCGCCCCGCGTTAGCGCGAAGCACCAGTGTTTTTGCATTGGTCCCGCGATATCCCGACTGCGTCTGAGCCAAAGGATCATAGCCCTCGACCAGGTCGCCGATCGCATACACCGTGTCTCCGCGACGGATCACTGCCGAGCGTGTTCGAGTCACGCGGCTGTCGCGACGCACGTCGTCAAGTTGGTCCACAACAAACACGCGGTTGTCCGGCTCAATACGAACCGCTCGTCCGTCATCGAGTCGTAGATAAAATGGCTTTGTGTCCACCGTGCGATCAATCTCGGTCCAACGGTGCGACGGCCCATTTTTGCCCTGAATCGTCTCACCAACCTGACGAAGCTCAATGGCCACTGCACGACCATCGGGGCTGTCGGTCTCGACAAGGCCACGAAGGACGGTTTGTCCCGGACGAAGGGGGCCTACCTTTCCGCTAATGGCTGCGCGCATGGCGCTGGCTCGTCGGCGTGCACGCCACTCAGCAACGCAGGCAACAGCCAGCAGACCACCCGCAAGAACAACGCCGATTGCCACTACGGCGATGATGCTGTTGTTTGGTGACAGTCTTGAGAGAGGAGCAAGAGATTGAGCGAGGAGTGACAAAGTCGAGCTGAGCGGTCCGTTGATCATGGCAGTCTCCTTAGGGAGTTAGGCAGCAGAGTGTCGCATCACGTGAGTTGACTCTTATGGGTCGCGAGGGGTGCGCGCTGCACGGACAACGAAAAAACTCGCTCGCGCATTCCATCAAGAAAACAGCAGTTGTGACACTGAGAGTAGTGAACGGATTTGAGCGAAAAAGAGTCTATCGCTGCAAATTTTCGCGTCTAACCACGCTCGTCAATTGTCGTGCCAACGTCTTCGCCCATCAAAGCTCGGCGAATCGCCCCGGGTTCTGCCAGCGCAAACACTCGAATCGGAAGTTTGTTATCCCGACAAAGTGAGATCGCGGTCGCGTCCATCACACCAATTCGGTCTCGCAAAAACTGGTCATACGACAGCTTTTTGTACATCAACGCGTCAGGAAACTTCTTCGGATCTCGGTCGTACACGCCGTCCACTTTGGTCGCTTTGAAGAGGGCTGCAGCACCGATTTCCATCGCACGCAAAGCGGCGGCTGTGTCGGTTGAGAAAAACGGGTTGCCGGTCCCTGCAGCAAAGAGCACGATGCGGCCCTTCTCTAAGTGCCGTACTGCACGGCGGCGAATGTACTGCTCGGCGACACGGTTCATCTCAAGCGCGGTCTGTACGCGGGTCGCAACGCCGCGTTTTTCGATGGCGTCTTGCAGTGCAAGGGCGTTCATCACGGTCGCGAGCATCCCCAGGTGATCGGCGGTGGTGCGGTCCATCCCGCTGGCGGAGCCCTTGAGTCCGCGAAAAATGTTTCCGCCGCCGCAGACCAGAGCAAGCTGCACACCCAGCTCGTGCACCTTCACGAGCTCATCTGCGACCGCTCCAATCGAGGTAGGATCAAGTCCGTTGCCGCCCTCTTTTTCGCAGAGAGATTCACCAGAAATTTTCAGCAAAATACGCGGAAGCTTAAGGGACGGATGGGGATCTTTCATGTTCATTTGATCTCTACTGTCTATCACAAGAATCAGAATCGCCTAAATGACACGCACGTGCCCGCAACAAGCGAGTCTCGCGGGTAGTCGATGCAACGTGTGAGGCCAGCTCACAAGAGGGCGCGTTGCCCAATGAGCAGCCCATCATGGCCCATTGATACGTCCGAGCACGGGCATTTCGCGGCGCGTTGCTGCTTGGATGTGGCCCAGGATTGTACGACTCTGCGAGGTGCAAGCACGCAGGAGCGTCGTGCTCTCTGCAAGCTCGCGCCCACACCGAAATGGCATCTCCGAGCCGACTCTGCGCGAGTAGCCACGACCCAAACTGTGTGCACCCCGAAGCATCGCCGTGGTCACACCCGCGGCGATAGAGCGACTCGATCAGCGCACGATCAGAGCCCCGCGCGGCCTCGACTTGCGCGAGAATTGCGCACCCTCGATCATCGGTGTCGCTGCAGGTAAGCTGCACAAGCGCAGCCACCTCGTCGTTGTCAAATATCCCTCTGTGCGCCATGACTTGCGCAAGCTCAAGACATGCCGTGGGGTTGCTATCGACCGAGCAGCTAACATCTAACAGCTCGCGCCGCTCTGCTGGCGACAGTGACGATCTTCGCGAATCAGCCCACTCTGCGCAGCCTGCAGCAGGTGTGAGCTCAACACAGGCGCGGGTCCAGAGTGTCTGTGCACGCGCAGGCTCTGTGTCATGGACCTGTCCGGCGAGCAGCGCACAACTCTTAGCGTCACTGTCGTCGCACGCTTGGGTCCACCAACGCGCGCTCTGTTCTCGTTGGTTTTGTGCAGAGGCGATGAGACCAAGTGCTCTGCAACCGACCGCGATGTGTTGATCGCAGCTCAACCGCGCACGCTCAATCACACGAGGATCTTCGCGGTGAGCGTCCCGTCGCAGTAGCGCCCAAGTCGCACACCCCAGGGACGCTGTGGTGCTTGGACATCCGCTCTCAGAGAGCTGTCGGGCTTGGGGTAGATCGATGGCCCCACCCACTCCTGAAGCAACCGCTTGGGCCAATATCCCACACGCATCGAGTTGTTGTTGAGCACAGAGCGTGGCAAGCCGCTGCCTGCCCAAATCGAGGGTCTCTCGATATCTGTCACCGAGCTGCATCCGGCCTTGCTGCACACAGCTAGGGAGGTGGCCTGCCAAACAAGCGTGGTTGAAGAGATCCAGCGCGACGCGGTTGTTGCGATCAATCCCTATGCCAGATTCATAATGCTGCGCGAGGGTGGCGCAGCTCGGCAGATTGTTGGCAGCGCAGCGCACTCTGAGCTGTTCGAAATCAGCGATGTGCGTCAGATCAAAGTTGGGCGACAGGTGAACGACGGCGAGCGCTGTGGCTTGCGGCTGAGCGACGTGGGTTATCGGTGATCGAAATGAAGTGCTGCCTCGGGCGCACTGAGTCAGCGCGCTGAGAAGGCCTACGACAAAGATCTGAGCACGAGAAGACGTCACAAAACGCGACTTTCGCACAAGATAACTAGCGTCGTCGAGGAATCACGACATGATCTAAGTCTCGCAGCGCGACGGTGTTTTCGAACACTTTTTTCGCGTCGCTCAGGTGCTCGTCGGTGTTGAGATATCGCTGCGAAAAATGCGTGATTGCGAGCATTTTGGCAGAGGCCGCCCGCGCGGTATGGCCAGCGTCCGCGGCGGAGCTGTGCGCGTGATCGGTGGCCAACTGTTGATCCGCCGCAGTGTAGGTGGCTTCCATCACTAACAGGTCGACGTCTTGGGCCAACGCGACGGCTGCGGCGCAAGGACGAGTGTCCATGACGAAGGCGACGGACATTCCAGCTTTGTCGACGCTTACGTCATCGACGGTGATGACCTTGCCTGCAACGGTGATAGAGCCGTTGCGAGACAGCTCTCCGATCGCGGCGCCACGAACGCCCAATGCGTCGAGTCGCTCAGGCAGAAATCGTCGTCCCGATTTTTCTTCGAGCCGATAGCCAATGGTCGGTACGCTGTGCTCAAGCGCACACGCATAGAGGGTGAATTTGTCCGTCTCAGCGATGACGCTCAACGTGGGTGTTTCAGGCACTGGGTGCGGGACAATTTCTGCGGCAGCGTGGTAGATCGATGAGTGCCGCAGTCGCTCGAAATAAGCGATCCCTGATGCGGGAAAATACACATGCACCGGGTGTGGAACGCGATCAAGAGACAGCCGCTGAAGGATCCCCGCGAGGCCCAGACAATGGTCGCCATGAAAGTGCGTCACGCACACGCGGTGGATGGCGCTGGCGGGCAGGCTCCCGAAGGCCATCTGGCGTTGGGTCCCTTCGCCGGGATCGAAGAGAAATCCCTCTTCGTCCCAGCGCAAAAAATAACCATTGTGGTTGCGTTGGCGCGTCGGAACCTGACTCGCGGTCCCAAGCGCCACCACTTCTCGTGTACTCATTGGATCGGTATTGGCACTGGTAAGTCGCCACGAGACAGTGCACAATCTATTTCACCGTTGCCGGGAGTTTAGGGAAGGGTTTTGGTATCAATGACGAACACTGATCGCACTACAACCGCGTCGAACACAACCAAGAGTGTGCAACAAGCCATCGACCGAGCACACGTCGCCGTGCGGGCACTTCAAATGCGCGATGGTCGCTGGGAGGGACTTAACCTCGCTGGGATCATGGGGACCGCAGGGACGATGGTGTTTGAGCGCTATTTAGGGGCGCTAGACCCGCGTGACGCGCGCGAGGGCGAGGCCTATTTGCGTGCAAAACAGCTGCCCGATGGCGGCTCTGCCGGCTGGGAATTCTCAGACCAATCTACGCTCTCGGGCTCGTGCACGTGGTACGCAGGGATGCTCAGCGCGGGGGTGTCCAAAGACGACCCAGCCATGCTGCGTTGCAGCTTAGTCATCGATCGACTTGGAGGGATGAGCGCTGTGGACATGGTCTCCAAGGTGATGTTGGTCACTGCGGGGGCGGTGGACGCGAGCGAGCTTCCAGCGGTGCCACTCGCGGTGGATCTGATCCCGGGGTACGACGTCTTGATCGCGCACTTTTGCGGGATCAATGTGTTGATGCCGATTCACACGTTGGTTCCGTTGATGTGGGCGTTGAGGAGAGGGTCCAAGCCGCCGTCACCCTGG
>JANNCG010000018.1:0-5627 GCA_031386385.1 Myxococcales bacterium | reverse complement strand
AGTTTATCGAGAGAAAATTGCCCCAGCAAGATCGACATTGTCAGTATGGCCAAGATCGAGTTGAGCGCGGCCAGGGGTATCGAGAGCAGCCACCCCACGCGGACTCGTGAACGCCCCACCGTCTTAGGCCACCGCAATACGCGAACCCATATCAGCGCCACCAATAAGGTTGAGCCTATGGTGTAAAGCCCGTAACTCGGGTCCCTGAACAGAGTTGAAAACACCGCCGCGGTCGACGCGGCAAGAGACGTCGCAACGGCGAGAGCCCCCAACAGATGAAGCGAGCGGCGAGAGCGAAATGAGTTTGTGTCCATCGTTAAACCGTCCGTTGTACGAGGTCTTGAATGCAAATCGCCTACCAGGAAGCGCTCAGTCCGTCTCTACGCGCAGCGCCTGAACGACGGCTCCTTGGTGGTTTAGCGCGGCGACCTCTTCTTCGTAGTCCGCCACTCGGTAGCTGTTTTCTTGGCTCACCACGCGCACGAGCACTTTGCCCTCGGGTTTTATGTCCACACGAAACTGTGGAACCCTTCCCGCTTCAACGTCTGCCACAAAGTTGCGCCGCTTGGCCTCTCGCTCGCGCGCAACGAGCAGCGTCAGCAAGCCAAGGATCGCTCCGACACATGCGGTGCTCAGCGTGAGCTGGTGACCCATGATGGCCTTTGGATCAAGCGAACCTGAGAAGTTGCTCATCGTCGTTGCGATCAGTGAAGCGATGGCAATCGCTGCGCTCACACCACCAACAACCGCCTCACCCCGCTCTTGGCCTGCGAGCCCTTGCTTGGCCAACCGCTGCGCCCACGCGATGGGTGTGCCAAAACAAAGAAGCGTGAGGATCAACGCTGGAATCCACACAATCGCACCAATCGTGGCGCCTGCGAGGGCCGCCAGCAGCAGCTCTTTCCAATTTCCCGTACCCATCTGCAACCGGAGCAGAAGCACCGCAGCCAGACTTGCGTTGAGCGCCGCGAGAGGAATCGACACAAGCCATCCTTTGCGCACATTGGTCTTACCCACCGTCGCGGGCCATCGCAGTACCCGCACCCAAAGAAACGCTACGAGCAAGGTCGGTGGGATGGTGATCAAGCCATAGACCGTTCCGTTCATCATGCTCGAGAAGACTGTGCCTGTGGCGGCAGCGAGCGAGGTGGCGACAGCAAACGCGCTCAGCACATAGAGCCAGCTGCGCGGTCGAAAGACGGCGGCGCTCACTGGCAACCCATCGTTGAAACATTCACGGGCTTAACTCTAGCCCGATTGGTCGCTATTGTCCCCGTACTCGAAGCACTCGGTGCTGACCTCCAGCCCAGGTCATGCTTGCGGTACTGTCCGCGGCACGGCGCAAGCGCACGGTTGGATCCCAGCGAATTTGCTCGCCGTTTGAGAGCCACTCGCGCCAATGCACGTTGAGCAAGATCGTCCCATCAAAGAGCGACTGGCTGTCAAAGCTGCAGTCCACCGAGTTGTTGCCGCCCGGCACTCGGCGCTCAAAGCTGCTGTGTCCTCCAAGCCGCTCAACGGTCTGTCCGGCAAGCAACACCGGTGGGGACGAAGGGACAGACCCGTCGGAGACGGTAAACGAGAATTCCACCGCTGCAGGGCGCGGTCGCGGACGGCGTGGGAATTGTGCGGCGGACTGCCGCGAATGCGCGAGCGGAGATTGTGAGAGCGAGCTAACAATCATTCCAACGTCGAGCGCAAGCATCGAGCAAACAGTGATCACAGCGGGAATAACGGATGACATAGAGATCTCCTGAGAGTGAGAGGTTCATGACGATGGCCGCCTACATAGCCGCGGCGCGGAGGATTGTCCGGGAGGGTGGCTCCGAGCAGACCCAGAGACTCTTCGCACAGAGCGTGCCAGGGAAATCGGCAGCGAATGAACGGACAAATTGCTGCAAATCCACTGGCAGATTCGCCACAGCCTGGCGTGCCAACTTGTCAGCCCTTCAGCCACCACGGTGTCGGGTGGGACAATTTTGGTGTACGACGCGAGGCACCCAAGGCCGCGGGATGACTTTTGGTCTATGATGGCATCCGATGCCTCATCCGATTTTATTCGCGATCGCGGTTTTGCTTCCACTGCTGATCATATTGCTCTCTTCACCGGAGGTCCGACGGGCGCTTCGAGGCAAAGGGAGCATCAAGCAAACGATGTCCAACGCAGGGGTGGGACTGCTCTTTCTCTTCTCGCAGGTCTTTCTGCGCGGAATCTTAGTGGCAGCCTATGCGGCCGTTGCAGCATTGGTCCCGTGGAAGCTGCCGCACAGCGCGTGGGCGCTGGTACTTGGGTTTGTGCTGATCGACTTGGTCTATTATATCCAGCATCGGTTAGAGCATCAGGTCCCGGTGTTGTGGGCGATCCACTCGGTGCACCACCAGTCCCACGATTACAACCTCTCAGTGTCCTTTCGAGTGGGATTTTTCACGTCGTTTTCGACCCTGATGTTTCACTCAGTCCTCGCGCTCGCAGGGGTTAGCGCGTCGATGTACGCCGTACTGGTGACTGTGCACGGGGTATTGCTATTCGGCCTTCACGCACGCACCAGATTTACCTTTGGGCCGGGGCGATTTTTAAACGCGCCGGTATTTCATCGGGTGCACCATGGAGCACAAGCCCAATACATCGATAAGAACTTTGGCGGCGTGTTTTTGCTTTTCGATCGCCTTTTTGGGACCTTCGCCCCGTTCACCGAAGAGCCCACCTACGGCGTGGTCGGTGAGGATGTCTCGATGAACCCCATCACCGCAAACGTCGCGCCCTTCGCCGCTCTGTTTGAGAAGATGGCGGACAAAAAGAGCCTCGGGGCTAAGCTCCGCGTGCTCTTTATCCGCGATGAATAAGCCCGCGCCTTCGCTGGTCGGTCTCGTGCCAGTCATCCACCGCGTCGCGAGGATGTACGGGGTCATTGAATTGGATCACAAACGACGCATCAAAATCTGTGAGCCCACGCGTACGAACGTAAATCGTCTTGCGCGCGTAGGGCAAAAAGAACATGCGAAACGGGAAGAAGTTTTTCGCGATCACGATGTCCGCGTCAAGTATCGGCAGCCCAAGATCCGAGTAAAAGCTCGGCTTGATTGCAAACGGCGGACCCTCGGTGATCACAATAGAGCACTTGCCGACCTGAAGGATCGCGACGCGCTCGAGCCCCATCATGTTTTGCAAACGCACAACACGTCCAGTGACGGTGAGCGAGCGACCCCACTCAGGTGCGAGCTTGCCACCGAGGGTGACCTCGACCTCTTGGCCGACATCGCGGTTCCATAAGTCTCTAACGACTTCGGGGTCGCGCACAGGGACGTAAGACACCATGTCGCTGCCCTCCTCAAGCAACGCCCGAACCAGCTCGGTGCTCTCACCTGGAGCACCGGCAGTTACGACATCACTTGCATCCGCAAAGACCACCACGCCGAGCTTACGAGCCACGCTCGCCTCACGTGCCATCTTGATCGCCTCCGTCGCCGACGGAAAATGCGGAGGCTGCTGGTGCCTCACCGCCCAGGCCCTCTCTGCGAGCTCGTCAGCGTACCGCTCTGCGAGCGCTTGGTCCCCGTTGGTGCAAACGTTGACGCTCCAGCCCAGGTCTGGGTGATTGTTCCACGGGTGAACTGTAAAGAGGCTTGTCGCCAGGACGTTTGGCTCGCGCTTCATCCGTGACATACGCCAAAAGATGCTGAGCAACGGTGGGGCAAAATCCAGAGTGTTTCCTCCGCCGAGGATGACCGGCAGAGTGCGCCAGGCGGTCGTCGGCTTCACCTCACCCCGTGCGGCCGCAAACGCGATCTCACCGCACTCGCGGCCAATGGTGACGTGATCTCGATGCGGGTTCGTTCGGTACGCCAGCAGTGCCGTGCAGAGCTCCATTCGTGCCTGGGTCACGTTGGCGTGCAAATCGTGAGACACCGTCACGGGCTTGTCGCCCATGTACTCACGCACGACACGCACCAGCTCGGTGTCGGGATCCATGACACCCCGCACGCCCATCGCACCGTGCAAACAGAGATAAAACGCGTCGAGCTCGCCGGCGCTCAAAAGCTGCGTGCGAAGTCGCTCTTTGAGCATCTCAAAACAGGCCAACGACAGCGGACCACCCGGCACCGTCCACGCCGAAAACAGCGGAACCGCCTCAACGTCTCCGTCGTGGGTCACGCTGTCGATAAACCCCGCGAGCTCTGCTCTCGCGACAAATCCACGCGCCTCATACCCGCCCTTTGAGCACGCACGCAACAGCTCGTCGCCTTCGAGATAGTGGGTCTTCTCAAAGTCCACAAACTCCGTCGTGACCGGCGAGAGCGCGTTGGTCTCTTGGTTGATCCTCGCAAACCCCACTCTGAGCTTGCGCTTACTCATACTCTTACTCATGGCTCCGTCGCTTTGGCTTCAACGCCGATCGAATTGCGTCCACTCGGTCCAGGACCTTGTCTAGCGTGGGCCCCACTTTCTCAAGCACGGCGCCCATGGCTCCTTGCGGTCCGCCAGGCTTCTGGTCCGTATTCGCCGCGTCTTTTCCATACATATCGCGCATCACCTGCATGACCCCCTGGCGCACCATCCCCCTGAACGGAATCTTTGCCATCATCCCATACATCGCCGCACTCCCGCGAGACTTCATCTGCGGGTTGGCTTTTACAATCGCCACCGCGTCGCGGATATCACTCAGATACTCATCCACCACCGCGAGGTGGTTCGAGGTGACCGTGCAGTGGATACAGTTCGGGTGCTGCTGCCGATCAACGCCCCAGCCTCGGTCTTCGAGCTGGTCTGCGACCGCATACACATCGACCGATTTGTCCTTCGATCCCCACGCCACCAGCGTCGCGTCGGGCTTGCCGATGACGGTCAACTCAGGGATCGCCGCGATACCAACTTGAAGCTTTTTTGCGGCGATCATCGCGTTGCGAGTGTGTTCAATAAAGCCACTCTCGCCCACTCCCCGCAGCGCCGCCCACGCCGCAGCGATGGGGCCTCCGGCGCGAGTCCCGGTCATGGATGGCGACACATAAATGCCTGCAGGTGAGTCCGTGGCGAGAAAAAACTGGTGCTCCAGATAGCTCATATCGCTATAGATCACCGTGGAAGCTCCCTTTGCAGCGTAGCCATACTTGTGCAGATCCGCGCTCATCGAGGTCACTCCCGGCACGCGAAAATCAAACGCCCGGATGGGGTATCCCAGCTTCTCGACCCAGGGCAAAACGAAGCCACCGATGCAGGCATCGACGTGAAATGGCAGCCCCTTGGTGAGCGCAAAATGCCCAATTTCATCTATCGGATCGATGACCCCATGCGCGTACTGAGGCGCGGACGCAAGCAGCATCACGGTGTTTTGGTTCACCAACTTCTTCATTGCACGGACATCCACGCGGTAGTCGGTCATCAACGGCGCCTTCTTGAGCGTGAGCCCAAAATAGTGCGCCGCCTTGTCGACCGCGGGATGAATGCTCTCAGGAGCAACGATCTCTGGGTGCTTAGTCTTGGGTCCTTTTGCCTTAGCTCGGTCGCGAGCGGCCTTCACCACCATCAGCAGCGACTCGGTACCCCCGGTGGTCATGGTACCCACGGCGTCGTCGGGGGCGTGCAGCATCGAGGCGGTCATTTGCACCACCTCAGCCTCCATGCGGGCCAG
>JANNCG010000017.1:0-1541 GCA_031386385.1 Myxococcales bacterium | reverse complement strand
CCGATGGTGCACTCAGATCTCGAGACTGTAGCACGCCAGCACTGCGAAGTAAGTGACGACCGCGAAAATTGTGTTTGTCTTACTAAAAGCGAGCGAAGCGCTGAGCCACGCAAACCGGGGTTACGTGACTCGGGGCACCTCTCCGCGCTTGCTCCTCTCGCTGCAACGAATCTCATCTTCGACCTCCGGTCGCCCATCTACCCGCATGTTGCTATGTGATATCGTCCCGCGATGAATCGCATAGGGACCGCCGTACTATTTGGGTTTGCACTCTTGTTTGCCGAAGCGTCTGTGCAAGCACAGCACCCAGGGGCTTACATCGAAGCTGTGTGCTCGTCGGACCACGGTTGCGTGTTTACCAACTCGGGAGTCGCTCCTGGCAGCGCCTGCGCCACGCTCGTTGTCACCAACGGCGAGGGGAGGGCGATTCGCTCTCAACCCGCGTGCTCTGATTTGCTCTTTCCCACGAAGACATCTGCAGCGATCCCTCTGAGCTTTGTGGGCGATAGTGTGGCGTCGTTTTGTGCCCCGCCAAGCACGTGCACGCCAACAGTGCAGATGTCCAACGTGATCTCAATCGAGCCGCGTAAACCCTGGTTTTTGCTCGTCTGTGGCGCTATTGCTGCATCAAGCCTCTGGGTCTATTTTGACGCCATCAAGCGCGGCGTGAAGAAGGGCCCAACCGCAGGGCTCTTTAACATGGACCCCATCGGGTGGCTGCTGTCCTGTCTCGGGATGTGGCTCATCGCTTTTCCGGCTTACCTGATCAAGCGAAGCAGCTCAGAAAAGCACAGCGGTGACGTGGGCGGTCCTACCAAGTAGCGCTGCCGACACTGCGATACAGTATCTCGGTCAACGCAAGTTATGGTCGCTCAACGATCGCTCCGCTGACCACGGCGAGGACTGAGTCGATGGACGAGTTGCCGCCAGCGGTTGTCACTGTCGCGTTGCGCCCTTGGTCTACCGCCGCCCCAGTTTCGAGCGTAAACGTCCCGGCACCCACGGCGATGTCACGTATCACGTTGGGCAAAAATACGTGGGTTTGTCCTTGCGATTCTGAGAATGGTCGCCGCTCGATCACCTGTGTGGTGGCGAGCCCTGTGCCCGCCACTTGCAACAGCGACGCAGCGGTTTCGACCAAGGCGCCACACACAAAGGGTGGCCACGGGGGGTTCACCATCGGAGGGGTGAGCGTCGCTTCGTTTTGCGCAAACACCTGCAACATACTGGGCGCGGGCACTACCACACGCTGCGTGAGCATGGTTGTCACGTTTGTCGTAAGTGCCACGGGCCGATCGGCTCCAGCGCCAAACATCCGCGCGACTGAACGTTGATAGCTCCAAGCGTGCACGATGTTCGCGGGACAGTTCACGTCGGCAATCCAAGCATCAAACGCGACATTTTCGAGGACCAATTGACCACGATCACAGGCGTTATACTGTCGCGCGAGGACTGAAAAACGCCTCGCAGAGTCCGTCAGTCGTCCAAACCCAATGAGCTGAAAATCAACGTGTTGTCCAACGCACGCAGCGTCGCCCGCG
>JANNCG010000260.1:0-1790 GCA_031386385.1 Myxococcales bacterium | reverse complement strand
CTCGGGCCCGGCAAGACCGCACGAGTCGCTCGCGTGAAGTCAGAGCCTCCTCGTGGGTCATCAACGCTATGGTCTGATATTTTGCAGATCAATGCGCTTGTTCTTGGCTGGGCGTTTGCCGGTCTGGTGATCGCTTCTGTGATCGAAGCGTCCGTCGCCCCGGGGCTCTTGCACAACCTTCATGGCTTTGGTGCGCTGTTGGCGGTGCTTGCTGTGGGGTTGCTGCTTCCTGCGACATGGTCGCTGCTGCTCCCAATCGCCGCCGTCCTTCACCACAAGGGTATGGACCCAACGCTTATCCTCGCGCTCATTTGGAGCCGCGCGCTCTCGCTTCAGATTCAAGCGCAACTCGCTTTGCGGTTGGCGCCCGATGCGATGCGAGCGGTCGGCACAGCGCTCGCAGGCGTGGGGTTCGTGTTTGTAGGGTTAACGACCTTTGGCTCGTCCGTTAACGTGTCTGCGCTTTCATTGCATTCGATGGTTTTTCACCAACATAGGTGGTTTGAGTGGGTCGCGACGGTGGTTGTTGCGGTGGCGATGCTCGCGATGGTGCTCGTCCTCGGACCACGACAATTGTGGCTTTACATGGGAAAAACCAGCGCGAATTTGGCACGTCCCGGCACAACGCCCAGCGCTCCAGGCGCTGACTGATCTGCAGTACACGGTTGTCAATCTTTCGGGGCGTCGTGCGATTGAGGCGACAGAATGGCTTGCGATCGTCTTGCGAAGAATGTGAACCACTGAGATTTCACTGCTATGCTTGGCAAGTTGAAGCATTTGGCACGCTCAGTGCGTGGCTGTTTGGGTTTAACTGTCATGGAGTTTTCGATGCGTTTAGCGATCCCTCGGTTTTGGAATTTGCGACCACTCGCGCTTTTTGCGCTCACTTCCGTGATGATGAGCGGGTTGGTGGCGTGCGGTCGAACGGACCTTGAAGTTCCGACGGATATCCCGACCGGAGATGCGAGCGATGTGGTCACCGATCGTCCAGATACCGGACCCTGTGTGCGCAACTCAGACTGCGACGACAACATTTTTTGCAACGGAACAGAGCTCTGCATGGCTGGCGCCTGTCGTCGGGGCATCCCCGTCGCCTGCAACGACGGTGTTGATTGCACCCGCGACAGCTGCAATGAGGTCACTCGCGTGTGTGAGGCGACCGTGGACAACTCGCGCTGTATGGCGCCCGCGACGTGTGATCGCAACCGAGGATGTGTACTCACGCGTTGCACCGAGAATCGCGAGTGCGACAACAACGACGTGTGTGACGGCATTGAGCGATGTCTGAATGGAGCCTGCACAGCGGGGATCGCGCTTGAATGCGACGACGGTGTTGATTGCACTCAGGATGAGTGCAATCCGCTGATGGGCTGCGGGAGCGTCCCAGACGACGACGCTTGTAGTGACGGATCTTTTTGCAACGGTGTCGAGCGATGTACCCCCGGAGGCTGTCTCTCGGGACCGCCGATCTCGTGCCTTGATCCCAACGGATGTGCCGCTCAGCGGTGCGATGAGCGCAGCCGAACGTGTGTGGCAACGGGCGCGGTGGACAACGACCGGGACGGGTTTCCGCCAGCGCGTTGTCCGCGCGGTTCAGATTGCGACGATAACAATAACCAGATCAATCCTCGTGCCCGAGAAGCATGTCGTGACGGTGTCGACAACAACTGCGATGGACAGCGCGACTGCGCCGATCGAGCGTGCGTCGGATCGCCCGACTGCGGACCTTGCGTCCCCACGGGACCAGAAGGCACACCCGAGACGTGCCAAGACGGCCGCGACAACGACTG
>JANNCG010001427.1:0-4289 GCA_031386385.1 Myxococcales bacterium | reverse complement strand
TCAACGCGGCCAACGAGCACGGCGGAGAAGACAACGTCACCGCCATCGTCGCGCACGTAGTCGAGGACTAAGACCCTCAGGTCCCTGAGCCCGAGCCCGAGCCGGTACCTGAACCATCGCCCTCGCCCGTCCCTGAGCCTTCGCCGCCCGACTGCTGCTGCGATCGCAACACCGGCTCGCGATTGGGAACCAAAATCCCGCTCACTTCGCCGTCGCCGCGGTCATTTTCGCCCAGGCCAATGTGCCCATACAAGTGCACCCGATGGACCTCTCCCTCTTGCGAGGTATCAATCAACATGTACCCGCGACCTATCACTGGCGTTGGATACCCACACTGCCGCTTGTCCTCACGAAACGAAAAGCGCAGCAAATTACCGCTCGTTGTGCCCTCTAGGTGCCCATTCACATGGCAGCTTCCGCGGTCGTACTCGTAGTCACCGATCACCGCGTCGCCCGTCTGTTGAAGATTGATGTCACCCATTAAAGTGCTGCGAAAAAAGCCAGTATACGTTGTGCCGCTAGGCATCACGCCCTGCGCAAGATTCACCTGCCGACCGGTCATAGTGTCCTGACCAACCCAGGTAAAACCTTGCTGCTGCCGACCGCCGCATCCCGCAACAATCGCTGTAAACACCAGCGCACCAACAACATTCTTCATACTTTGAGCAAACCTCCGTCACCGGCTTTATACCGATTGTTGCCAGCTCTGGCTACCCACGTAATTTTATCTCCCGTCGAGTCTGCGGTAAGTACGGACCCCCGGTTGGAGCTATAAGCTCAGCCCCATCGCCACGCTCACTTAGGTCCTCCTGTGTCTGACGAAAGCACACCCTCGGCTCTGATCGTTTCTGCCTCGTGGCTTATCCCCTCGGTGTGTGCGGTCATGCTTATGGGCAACGGAATGGGATTTCTCGACGCTCCCGAGCTCGCCGCCGCCGCGGGAGGCCTCGGCAACACCCATCCCCCAGGCCACCCACTCTGGGTGCTCGTGCACAGCCTCGCGAGTGTGTGCATCCCAATCGGCGCACTTCCATTGCGCATTACGCTCATTTCTGCGCTGTTTTTAGCCCTCCTTGGTCGCTCGACCTTTGCTCTCTCATGGCGCATCGCGCGGGACGTCGCGCAAGACTCGCTCTCAACCCGAAGCCAGTCTTTGGTCGCACTCGCGGGATCGTTTGCCGCCACCCTCGGGGTCGCCACGCTGAGGCAGAGCACGCGAGTCGAGGTGTACGCCATGGCGGGCTCTCTCGCGATCGGCGCGCTGGCCATTCTTACACCCCGTGAGCTTCCGCGTGGAGCGAGGGTCCGTCTGGCTCTAGGGCTCGTCGCGCTGGGTGTCGCGAATCATCATTTTATTGCGATTTTTTCAGCATTTTCGCTGCTCGGTGTCGTTGCCGCGCACATCAAAAAAGCCACACTCAAGCGCGCGCTCGCGCCCATGGCCTTGCTGCTCTCAGTGGTCGTTGCTTTGTACAGCGTGCTTCCGTTAAGAGCGCACGCAAGAGCGTCGATTACACGTCCACAGACGGCAGGGCAGATACTTGAGGTCGCGACCGCGCAGACGTTTTTAAAGAACACCGGGGCGGGTGTGAGCGAGCCCATTGGAACGCGGCTGATTGACATCGTTGACATCCTCGCAGACTCGCTCACCGCGTTGGGTGTTGTGTTCGCGCTCATTGGTTTTTTTCTCGCGTATCGCGCTGGCGGAACCGCCAGAATCTTTACCACCCGCCTCGCAACGGTCTTTCTATTTGGCGTCCTGGGCCGGGTGTGGCTAGGGTTTAACAGCAACAACCCCGACGCCGCTGGATACCTGGTCCCCGCCATTGTCTCACTCGCCATATTGTTCTCGGGCTTTGTCGCTGGAGCGTGGCGCGCGATCGCACAAGCACAAGAGATCAAAGATGGACCGAGCCGAGCCACACAGGCACTCTTGCGCTTTGTACTCGTTGCGACATGTGCGACTCTGCCAGTATTTTTGCTCGTGAACAGCGCATATAAGACCGCCCCTGATCGCGCGAATTCAATCAACACCCTCGCCCTCGCGCCGCTCACGAGCGCAGCTCCAAAGGGGATTTTATTCTTGCACACACCGTCCACTATTTTTCGCACACGGTACGCACAGCTCGTGGAGGGCGAGCGACCCGATCTCACGGTGGTGCCTGTTCCGCTTTTGGCCTACCCCGGGATGATCACGCAGTTGATCGCGCAAGAGCCACTTTTGGCGCCGGTATTTGCACGTTATTTATTGCGTCCCTCTCGCGCGATTCCCGTCACGTTGGTCGCGGGGCTCGCCACACAGCGAGCCATTGAGGTCGAGCTCGATCCCGACAACGTGCGCGAGTATCTGCAATACGCCGTCCCCTCGGGCTCGCTTGCCACAGTGCTCGAGGCCCCGAGCACCATCGCCGATGTGCGCGCTTCAGGGGCCCGACACTTTGTTCGCTTCGATCAGATCGCCACACAGCTCGACCGCGAGCCGGACGCAAAGGGCCCCTTCGACGAAGCCCTGCTGTGGATGGCCTTCAACGACGCGGTGTTTTTCGCCGCACGTGGTGCTCGGGCTGAGTCACGTCGGTCCATTGAGCGCGCACAGCAGCGAGCCCCACAAGCGAGACATCTACAAGCACTCAGGGCGCTGCTTGATCAAACCCCGGGCGATGGACCCATCGACGTGAGCAGCGTGTTGCCGCAGTGAACACTATCAAGATCGACACCGTGATGGACGAGGCCGTCGCGAAGGCGATTCCCGCTCTCCGCCCGCTTCTCGGCAGGCACGTTGAGTTCATCGCGCTTGATGCTGCGCCGCCCCGCGAGCGCGAGTTAATCGTGGACGAGTTTCTGGCCGCGCGCATGACGTTGCCGACCGGGGCTCGGCCTATTTCTCTGGAGGACATGGAGTGCGCCATCGCCGAAGGAGCGCTTGGTCGTTGAAATCCTTCGACACAAACGTCGCTGCTCGCTTGGTCGTCTTGGACGATCCCGCACAATGTGAGAGGGCGGCGCAAGCCTTTCGCCGAGCCATCGCCAACGGCGGTGTCTCCATGAAAAGCATGAGCATCAGTACTCTCGCTCGAGTGGTGCCAATTCTGCTATTGGTTATGAATTGTGGACGGGCAGTCAGCGCTGAAGATCGATTTGATCCAATGATGGATGCTTCGTCGACTGAAGATCGCGCGGAGAATATGGACGCACTTCAATCACAGGATATCGCGCGGGATATCGCAATCGACGGTGGTCATCCATGTGGCACATTTTTCTGCAACGAACCCCGATACTACTGTTGTCCCCGGACTTCTTCGCGCCGGTGCCCCTCTGATGTTATAGGTTGCGAACGATATCTGTACGACAGAGATTTCATGTGTCTTCCTGCGTGTCGCTGTGGGCAAGCGTGGACCGACCCTCATAGCGGCTGCTACATACCCCCTCCAGTCGAAGACGCCGGCTGAACGAGCTGCGTGGCTCGGTGACGATCTGCGATGCGCGAAATCGATCTCTCGTCCACGGGATTCAATCTCTCGCGAGTGGGGTATTGGGCAGCGCCGAACAAGCAGGTATCGTGCCTAGCTCTGGGTCTCAGACGGGCGCAGCAAGCGTATAGATTGGGGATGGAGCCTAAACAAATCACACTGAAATTCTATGATACGTCGTTGATCCCTCTTGATAGCCCGCGCTGGTCCGAGTTGGGGCAAACACCACGTGCCCATTGCGTCGAGAATCGACAGTCGTTAGCATAACTCACACCAGATGGCAGTGATTCTTGAGTTTGCAAACGTAGTCCTTCGAAAAACGCATATCAGCACGCTCCTTCCGGGCGGGATCGATGCACTGTTTACTCTCGATCTCCCAAATATTGCCGAAGACGCCAACCTGTTTCGCGTTGGTTTTATGTCTACGTTCGATGCCGATCAACTCATACTAAGGATCGTTGATGCCGGGTTTCCAAGCGCCGAGCTTGAAGAGGCGATCGCGCTGGTTCAGTGGATCAGCCCGACGCATCCGAGCTGGCTCCAACTTGGAGTGGTCGACGACAAAACGGCATGCTGGCTCGTCGACACGCAACCCGGGACGCTTGCCCAACAGACTTCTTACGCAGTGCTTCGGTGCAGCCCGCAAAGCGGTCCCGCTGTGCTCGAATCGCTCAGCGACATCAACGCCGAGTTTGTCTTGTCACCAGAGTCCAGCGCCGATGTGCAAGGCGCTGTGACGCGCGGGACCGCCTCAGTGGATCTCCTCTGCATCGAGCCCGCAGACGCCAGCACCGTCATCATGATCACTCGTCAGTTGAC
>JANNCG010001392.1:0-3707 GCA_031386385.1 Myxococcales bacterium | reverse complement strand
ACCGGGGCGGCCGGTCTTCGATAGTGAAAAAACCGAGTGAAGATATTACCGTTCGCGTAGGTCGTAGACCAGACGTCGTGCCCCAGGACGGGATACTCGCTCTCTATCTCTTGGTGCAGCTCGCGATAGCGATCGACAAATGTCGTCGAGTTTGTCATCGGCCGATCGAGTGTTCCTTGGACCACGTACATCGGGAGGTTGACGCCATTTTCTGCCCAATTTCGGTTTGAGCGCGCCTGCATGGCAAACTCTTCCCACGCGCGGCGGGGAGGACGCGTGTCGGACCGAACGAAGTAGTCATGGTAGCCGCAAAGCGGCGCAGCAGCGGCGAACAGCGAGGGATAATGCAGTGGAATGGACGCTGCACCGATGCCACCCATAGACAACCCGGTCATGTAGGTGCGATCGGCGTCGACTCCGTACGCGGTCCGAACGGCCTCAATCGCCTGCACAACGTCTGTCTCTCCAACACCGCGATAAAAAGCATCGCCAAATCCCCAAGGAGCCAGCAGCAGCGAGTTGCTCTCCGGAAGCGCTTCGAAATGGCGATCTGCGTGAGTCCGGTCTTCGTCCTTATCGTAGCGACCAAACAGAATGGGCAGCATCCGATGGGAGGAGCCATGCAGCCCATGAAGTGCAACCACGAGGGGCATTGAAGTTCCCCGTCGAAAACTTGGCGGAACGTACAGCGAGTAGGGCTGGAGCGTGCCATCCACAACGCTGCGATACGCACGACGCAACGCTCCGCGGCGGTTTAAGTACGGATCCCTCGATGCGTGAATCTCGTCACAGAGCTGCGACAAAAGAGCGGCTTCTTCGCGAAGGTGAACCATATCAGAGTCCCCTTCACGCACGAGCTGACTGAGCCTCTGTTGCACATACTTCGCGGACCAATAGCTCCCCAGCGGAAGCCACGCCGGCAGCGCTGACTCTTGGAGCGCATCGATGTCCCGAGCCGCTTTCAACAGCGCTTCGCGGACGTCTGAGAGAACGCGTGTATCCACCGTTCGCGCCACTCCGGGGCCTTCGAGTCCAACGCTCGATGCCGACGTAGCAACAATGTGTGAGACAGTGATTGCACCGACGAAGCGGCCGTTGACCGGCAACTCTGCACTCGCGGATGCACTGCTTACGCCCACGAAACGAAGCCTCCGTGCAGTTTCTGTTGAGCGTACCGCCGTCCCTCCGGGGTAGCGAAGGGATGCCTCAATGTGTGTGCCGTCAGGTCCGACCGAGAGCGAGGACTGCACCTGTGCTGATCCTAACGCCAATGCGTCACACTGGATGTCGGACACGCCGGCGAGTGACAGTCGCACACTGTTCGTGGGTAAAAAGTCGCGACCGACGAAGCGAGCATAAATGCTTTGCTCCCCGCCGTTCACGTACTGCCGAAGCACCAACCGATGTGAACCTGGCGCAAGCGTGAGCTCGTTGACGGTGTCGTCCTCCCGCGCTTCTCGAACAGCAGACCGACGCCCAAGCTCACGTCCGTCGAGGTACACCACGAGCCCATCGTCAGCGCCGGTGAACAGGTACACGGTAGTTTGTTCTGTTGCCAGCATCGTCAGGCCATAAAAAGCAGTCCGCGGGCCTCGGGCTCCAGGGAGGCGCAGGCGCGCGTTGCTCGCGCTCACGGCCGTCCACTGAGTGTTCGCCGTTGGTGTGAGATTTTGCAGATCAATTCGCGGAAGAGCGCGACTCAACTGCGCGTCAATCGTGACGGTTCGGCTCGCGCGTGGGGTCGGCACCGGGCTGGTAACTAGCCAGGTGGTCACCTCTCCGTTGGGCCCAGGCAAGACTCCACACTGGGCATTTGCCGTGGAATTATTCAGGACAATGAGCAATCCGAGCACGCCAAGGCTCGGTCTTGCTCGCTTTAATTTTGTGCGTTGAGATGGCTTAAGTTGAAGCATGGTTTTGCAGGGGCTTCGGACGGTTCACGAAATGCCTTTCGCAGATCATTACCACGGTTGCGCTTGCCCAATGGGGTTCAGGTGCGTCACCATTACGGCAGCCTCCCAAAGGAAAACCTCATGTCACCGTTTTATAGAATTTCATTGTTACTCACGGCACTCGTGGTCGGTTGCGGTCGAACGGATCCAGACCAGTACCGCGATCCGCCAACAGATGGCGGGATGATGGACGTTCCGACGCCCATGGATCGCCCCCCTCCCACCTGCCGACCCGGCGAAATTAGCTGCAACGGAATCTGCGTTGATCCCCAGAGTAGCCCCGCCAACTGCGGCGCCTGCAATATGCGCTGCGCGGGAGCTACGCCTGTGTGCTCGGCGGGGATGTGTCGTGGCGACTGCATGATGGGTCAGACCAATTGTAGCGGCGCGTGTGTTGACACAAACGCTGACTCAAACAACTGCGGTGCGTGTGGAAGAGTGTGCGCGATGGGTACGTCCTGTCGCGCCGGCAACTGCGTGGGTGTCGTGTGCGCCGATGGGCTCATCAACTGCAACGGGGTCTGTGTGAACCCGCTAACGGATACAAACAACTGTGGACGCTGCGGAGTCTCCTGTCCAATGGGACAGTCCTGCAACGCTGGCGCGTGCTCGGTGATGGAGTGCCCTCGCGGTCAGATCCTCTGCGGCGGTCGCTGTGTTGACAACCTCAACGACCCATCAAACTGCGGGATGTGCGCTCGTGCATGTACGCCTGGCGACTTGTGCAACAACGGCAACTGTGAGCGCCCCGCGTGTCCCGTTGGCCAGACCCGTTGTGGTGACAGCTGTGTCGATTTGAACTCGAACCCAGCGAACTGTGGACGATGTGCAAACGCCTGTCCGATGGGCCAAGTATGTGGCGCCGGCGCCTGTGCGATGATCTGCCCACCCAACACAACGAACTGCAACGGTGCGTGCGTTGACACCATCGCCGATTCGAACAACTGTGGCGCCTGCGGCAACGTTTGTCCCGGCGGCAGCACATGCTCAGGCGGCGCCTGTAGTGTGGTGTGTCTGCCCGGGCAGACATTGTGCGGTCGTGCCTGTGTGGATGTTCGCAGTGATCCGATGAACTGTGGCGGCTGCGGCGTGGCTTGTGGCGCAGGCACCGTCTGCACCGGCGGTCGCTGTGCACCTCGCTGCGATATGCCACTGCAAATGTGCAACGGTGCATGTCTTGACGTGCGATCCGATCCAGCTAACTGCGGTGCTTGCGGTACCGTCTGTCCGATGGGACAAGTGTGCAGCGTCGGCGTTTGCGCGGCGAACTGCGGACGTCCCAACACGATGTGCGGCGGTGCCTGCGTCGATACGCAGAATGACGCCTCGAACTGCGGCGGTTGCGGGATTGCCTGCCCAGGTGGCGCGGTCTGTCGCATCGGTGTGTGCTCTCTGACTTGCGAGTTTCCGCTTGCTCGTTGTGGCGCGTCTTGCATTAACCAGCTCACAGACCGCGCCAATTGTGGCGCTTGCGGCAACGCTTGCGACGTCGGTCAGCTTTGTCAGCTCGGGACCTGCACGGACGGAATGTGCCGAGCTCCTCTGCGCGAGTGCAATGGTGGATGTACAGATTTTCGTCTCGATCCAGCAAACTGCGGTCGCTGCGGATTTCGATGTGCAGCAGGTGAACTCTGCCTACTTGGGATCTGCAACAACATCTGTCGCGTAGGCCAAGTCCTCTGCGGCCGTGGTTGCGCAAACCTGCAAACAGACCCGCAAAACTGTGGCGCTTGCGGCCTTGCTTGTGCCGCAGGA
>JANNCG010001380.1:0-4202 GCA_031386385.1 Myxococcales bacterium | reverse complement strand
CCTGAATGAACCGCTTGTTTCCGTCCTCGTCGAGAAGGATACAGTACTCCAGTCGCTCAAGCGTCGCGGCATCGCGGACATAGTGCCCCTCTTCGTCAGCGACGATCTCAACGCCCGTGGGCGGAATATAAAACGACACATCCGTCCCGCGAATCACCAAGTGCTTGCCCATCGTAAGTTCAGGCAATCCACCCGTTGGATCGAAGACTCCGTCCCCGGCACCGCCCTCTGGCGACACGCTCTCAGCGCCGGACTGGGTTTGGCGTTTGATCACTGCCTTGGCCCAATTGCTCTTCGCGGCCTCTTCGTCATACACCCGCACAACGAGGTACTGGTTCGACCGCAGGCTATGTCCCGGCACCACCTTCACCATCTGCCCGGGCCACAGCGCAAACGAGACCGGTCCAGGAATGTTCACCTTTCGCCCCACATCAAGATCGGGGAGATTGTTCAGCGCTCCGGTACGCGGATGCGACTTGTCTTTCGCGGGATTTTTGAGCACTAAATACCAACCCTCAGGCGACACCGAGAGCACCTGTGTGGCTTGCTCAAGGTTGACCCTGGCAAAACGTTTGCTGTCGTAGTGAAAGACCACAGGCTGATCGGTGTTCGCCAAGCTGGTCTTGTGCGGACCCACATACACGTTGATGTTGCCTTTGGTCTCATCGGCAATGAATGCAAACTCGTTGGGAGCAAGAACCAAGTCACGCTCTCGACCGCGATCTCGAATGTCGTTCATTTGAATTTACCTCTGCGCTCAGTCTCGGTTGAAAAACTGCAGACAGAGAGTAGTTAGTTTCAAATTGTTACTAAGTCAAGAACCCACTTGACGATCACTCAAATTCTCAGCGAATTAAGCAAGAAAAACCCTCTCCCCCGAGCGGGCGTTCCAAACGCTTTGCCCCGCCAGTCAGCCAACGATCACATACAGCAAGCGAGACAGGCAGCGGCGGTACAAGTCCCGGAGTTTCGCCCCACGCCGCAGCAAGAGAAGCCCTCACCACAGGTCACACCGGTGCACGGATCTATCGCGCACATTCCAGCACCGACACACATATTTCCGCAGCACACTTGCCCAGGCGCGCACTGCGGCCGACACATTGACGGCGGTGCTGAGCGGCACGTCAGGTTGCCGGGAATACACGCTCGCTGCGATTCGCAACAAAACGTCCCTGCGCCACATCGCGCCATGGCACAGAAGCTTGCGACACCCGAGTCCGCCACGCCGCCATCCGTGCCACCACCGGCCTGTTGGCATTGCATCGCTGAGAGACATAGCATACCCATCATGCCTCCAGGACCTGTGAGCGAACAGCACACTTGCGCTCCCTGACAGGTCTGCCTTCCGCACATCACGCCACCACCGCCGGGGCATGAGCCTCGGGGAACACAAACTTGAATTCCGCCTGAGTTACAGCACTCTTGCGTAGCTGTGCAGAGTGCGCCACCGCAGATTCCGCCCATTCCGCCAGCGTCGTTCACGGGGCCACCACCATCCGTCCCCATCACGGGATTGCACATCACGCCTTGGGGAAGGCACGTTGGACCCACACGTGTCATGCAGCACTGCTGCATCGGACCACAGGTGGCACCTCCGCAAAGATTTGGCGGCGTCGGCACGTCTGCACCTTCAGCAATACAAACCGCGCCTGCAACGATGCACATACGCGAAGCCTCACAGCACATCGTCCCTGCGCCACAACGTGCGGTGGGGCAAAACTCGCCCATATTGGGCGTGTCCATCGTGACGCCACCGTCCATCAAGCTGCTGGACCCGTCTCGCCCAGAATCTTGGCCGCCGTTTATTGTCGTCCCTCCGCAAGCGAAAAGGCTTAGCGCAGCAAACGCCCCCACCATCGTAGCTTGGAGTTTTCGAAGCAAAACAGGTCCCTTTGTCGTTCGTGCGTCGAGCTTCTTCGGGACCAAAATAGTTGTTTGAGTTTTCGTCATGGCGTCTATCGTACCTTCGCTCCGTAGATTTTCGCTAGTGATTCACCAAATATTCCTTAGAGATCTGTCTGTTCTGAACGTCGATTTTTCGGTACATTCGTCGACTCAATGGTCACTTCTACGGTTTTAGTTTCGCGCTCGGTTGGCGATAAAGCATCGAGATTCTCAGCAGTTTTTCTGCTCACCTTCTGCCTGTTCGCATCCGCTGGCTGCAGCCGGGCGGAGCTCGGAACGAACTATCCCGGAGATGTTAACCCCGGTGACGCGGTGCTGATCACGGACCAAGGCGGCTTCGATGCTCCGCGCGATGTGCCCTTTGCATGCAACGGCGCTGGCGTGGCGCTATGCAATGGGCTGTGTGTGAGCACCCAGAGTAGCAACCAGAACTGCGGTCGATGCAACAACGTCTGCGAAGGCGCGACGATGTGCTTTGACGGCGTCTGTCGATGCCCCCAGGGCCTGCCTGTATGCAACGGACAGTGTGTGAATTTGCAGTCAGATCCTCAGAACTGCGGCGCCTGTGGCAACCTGTGTCGCGCGGGCCAGTTCTGCCGCATGGGAGTATGCAACAACGACTGCCTGCCGCCCATGCTTCGTTGCCCGCCCGGCGCGGGCACATTCTGTGTAGACCCACAGACCGACGCAATGAACTGCGGAAACTGCAACGTTGTTTGTGGCGCAGGGACCAACTGCGTCGCGGGACAATGCCAGTGCGCCAACAATCAAACCCGGTGCGGCGCGGCCTGTGTTGATACGCAATCCAACCCAAGCAACTGCGGCATGTGCGGTCGAGCTTGTGGGCCCCAATTTGTCTGCTCCTTTGGCGTTTGCGTGGGGGACTGCAACCCTGCCGAGACCTTCTGCATCGTCAACGGCGATCGAGTGTGCATAAATCCCAACTCTGACGTCAATCACTGTGGCGGCTGCAACCAACCCTGCGCAATCCCTAACGCTAACGCCATCTGCGCAATGCGTGCCTGTAGAATCGGGAGCTGTCTTCGAGGCTTTCAGGACTGCGACATGAACGTGCGAACCGGGTGCGAAATTAACGTGGCGACGGACGCGCAAAACTGCGGCGCTTGTGGCCGCCGGTGTGCGGTTGCAAATGCCTCGGCGAGCTGCAGCAACGCACAGTGCGCAGTCGGCATGTGCAACCCGGGGTTTGGAGACTGCGACGTGACCGCAGCAAACGGTTGCGAAACATCACTGCTTTCAGACATCGCTAACTGCGGGGCGTGCGGGATGCAATGTGCAGCAGGGCAACTTTGCACAGCGGGACGATGCAGCGCAATCAATGTGGGAGGCCCAAGGTTTGCGATTGTTTCGTTGCAGACAAACAACTGCCAAGCGATAGAGCACAACCTGGTGACCGGCGACGATCGCGGCGGAATTGCTCTCTCCAACCAGCGCATTTTTTATTCAGGCGATGGGTCCCTTGGTGCGTTTGATCGACAGACTCTGGTCGGTGTCGCCGCTGGGCGCCCGCAGGACGCAATGGTCTCTGATCTTCGAACACAAATAACCTATGTATTCGCTGCGGGTCCCAACCCGCTGTCCACAGGCGGCGGTGTGGCCACCCAACTAATCGCCCTTGATTCAGCGAGCGGTGCTCTTACCGGCAGCACGATTGCGCTCAGCGCTCCGATTCAAATGACGCCCGTGATGGGCCGTCCAACTACTGGATTTTTTCACGGATATGGACGCATCGTCGTTTTGACCAACGGACGAGGGTACAACATCGCGATGCCATCGGGCACCGTGACGGACCTGGGTGTGATAGCGTTTCCGAACGCGTCAGCGTGTGAGAGTTGGGCGATTTGGGGCACTGCTGAGTATATCAACAATGAGCTATCAGTCGCATATGTCCAAGACCCGACCACCATCGCACGGCTCCGTTTGTCCAACGGAGCGATCACGCCGCTCGCGCGTTTCGCAGGGCTCAGTGACATGTGCTCGTTTGTCGCGGCTCCATCTCTTAGCCGCTGGTACTTTCACCATGAGGGCAACTCGCAGTTTCGCGCAGGGATGGGCGTCGATGAGACCATTGGTTATTGCCCTGCGCAATTCGCGAGCGACTTGCTGCAAATCAACGCGCTATCCACAGCAAACTGCACCGCGATCGAGCACGCCGGCGCCACTGGCGATGATCGCAACGGGATCGCTTTAACCGCAAGCTCAGTGCTGTACACCGGCGACGGATCTACCGGCAGATTTTCAGCCAATGATCTAAGTGGTGGGGTAGCAGTTGGCGG
>JANNCG010001345.1:0-2663 GCA_031386385.1 Myxococcales bacterium | reverse complement strand
GCGGTCTCTGTAGGTTGGTTTGAGCTTCGTCGCCACCTGTCGCAACCAGTGTGTCCGTTGCGAGCCATTGAGTCTTAGTGCTTGATTGAAGCAGCGCTGGGCAGGGACCTAGGCCGAGCACCCATAACACTCCCGCATCGGTTAGCATCTGCTCGATTCTCTCTGCGGGCACCGAAAAACTCAGCGGAACAAACGCTGCCCCCGCAGCCATGACACCCCAAATCGCAGCGATCTGCTCTGGGCAACGAGAATAGAGCAGCGCGACACGGTCGCCTACTGCAACGCCGTTGCGCAACAACAAGTCGCGTACTTCATGCGCGCGCTCTTGCAAGTGTGCGTACGTCCACTGCGCGGCACCAAACTCGATCGCAATGTTCGTCGGCGTGAGTGCACACTGGTGCTCGAACAGCTCACAGAGCGTCTGTTCTGAGCGAGCCACCGTGGTGCAATTGAATGTCTCAATCATCGCGTGTTCGGACTCTGAGAGCATCGATAGGCTCGCGATGGGTTCGCTCGGATGATCCAGCGCAGCGTCCAAAAGTCTTGAAAAATGACCGGGAATCCGCTCTGCCAGCTCCGCTGAAAACTCTCGCGGCCTAAAATCAATGGCCAGTTGGATCGTGCCAAATGTTCGCCCAAAGGTCGCGCCGATGGGCCATTTTGCGCTCTGCTCTGGCGCGCCATCAAACCGCTCGTCGCTAAACACCCCGTGCCACCATTCAACGCCAGCGCAGTGTTCAGCCGTCATGTGCTCACCTTGCCAAACAATCGCAGCGGCAAAAGGCCACTCTGAGTGCAGCGAAATGTTCGCCGAAGCGAGGATTTGATCGTACGGCAGTGACGCGTGTTTGAGCTCTTCTGACATAGAGTTTCGAAGCGTTGCAGTGAGTGAATCCAGCGTCGTCTGTTCGTCAACCACCACCCGCAACGGAACGGTGTTCACAAAAAATCCCATCACCCGCTCAAACCCCGACGGACGCTGATCGCTCGGCGTCGCTAACAAAACATCGCGTGTGTTCGTGTAGCGCCCCAACAGCGAAGCCCACAGCGCGACAAGCACCCGAAAGATCGTTGTCTTATGGATCTTCGTATAATGTGTAAGTTTTTCACTTTGAGCGACCGACAACATCCCATGGACGGTTTGAGCCGTTGAATCACTGACAAAATAAGATGAATTGGGCAGTGGATACGTTGGCAAACTTTTGAGCCTCGCGCGCCAAAACGTGCTCAGTTTTGCGCGCTTTTCTTGCTGCGCGGCACTCGGAGCGATCGCAGTGTCGTGCTCAAGCTGTGCGTAGTCTGCGTAGGTAAGCTTTGAGATTGGCGGCAGCTCGGCGCCGTTGCATAGCGCGTCGTAACAACGTTGAAGGTCCCACAAAAATAGCCGACAGCTCCAGCCATCGAACAGCGCGTGGTGCACAACGGCAACAAACCAAAACTCACTCTCAGCGGTATGAAACACCGCAAACCGAGCCAAAGGTCCTTCAGAGAGCACAAATGGCGTGCTCGCGATACGCGCTTTTTCATCGCGCATCCGCTCAGTTGGTCTGGACTCTCTGCGGAGATCTACCTGACGAATCGCTGATCGAAGCGAAGGATCAGCGACAAGCCAAAGCTCGCCGTCTTGGTAGACAAACCGCGAGTGAAGTGCAGCGTGTCGCGCTTGCACCAACGCCAGAGCCTCACCGAATTTGGCCATGTCGAGCGCTCCACGGATTCTCGTGCACCAGTGCAAATTATACGCGGTGTCGTCACGGTTCAGCTCTTGCGCAAGCCACAGCCGTTTCTGCCCAGTCGTCGCGGCTATTGGGGTGTCAGTGGTGATTTGCAAGTTCATCGGCGAGAGCTCTTACCTTCAAGTGTCAGACACATCAATATGTCCTGTGCAAACGTACTCGTCGCCATACGCCACCCAGCCAATGACGACCGTCGGGGCTTGAGCGCCCGACGCCGACTGAGCGCCAACAGCCGCCGACATTCGCCAAACATCATATCCGCTCGGTCAAAGCCGGGATTGCGGGTGACCTCTCGCACGCAGTGCTCAGCGTTCTCTATCGAGTTCGCGTGACGACCAGCCTCGTGAAGTTGCTCTGCGGGCGAAATCGTTGAAGTCAGAGTCAACATGCCCGCGAACCACCTCAACGAACCGGACACGACTCTACGACTTTGGGCGAGACAAGTCCTCACGGGCGGAGCCTATCAAGCGAGGCAATCCACACGATATAGAGAATTCTCTAGGGCGCTTCTAATCGCAAATCGTGTACCCATTGCGCGTCTACCGCCGCGATCAAATAGCTCAAACGATGTACCACACCATCCCCACACCAACACCCGATCCACGCGCGGCGCGCACCCGATCGCTCGTGAGCGCGCTTTTAGGTGCCGTCGTCTACGGAAGCTGGGGATTTGTTGCAAACTATAGTGTGTCGTTGAGCAAAGCGCAGACCGTTGCACTGGCGCAAGGTACCTTTAGCTTTGTTCTCTCGCTGCTGCTCACCGGTGCGCTTGAGCGACTCTGGCGGCGATTTCGTTCTGTTAGCATTGCGACCTGTATCGCACTCGTGGTGACGTATCCGCTCGTGATCCTCGTGCATGTCTGCGTTGGCACTCCCCGAATCATCGTGACGATGGCTCCCAAACCCGGCTCCGGAACCGGCTCGAAC
>JANNCG010001324.1:0-25784 GCA_031386385.1 Myxococcales bacterium | reverse complement strand
TGGGCGAGAGCGCGGTGATCACACGCTCGCGAAGAAGCCGCATCTCGTTGTCGTCGTCCGTGCGGTAGTAGCGGTGCGTCGCCGTCGGTCCTGGAGTCCCGGACGCTTCGGCCATTTGTTCGAAGTCCATCGCCTCGCGTGGGTCATCCAGCAGCGCAACTCTACGCACGCCAGCGACGAACACAGTCGTTCCCGCCGAGACAATCTCTCGAATCTGTTGTGATGTTCGCCGCGTGTCCGCACAGCCCGTAAGTTCTCCTGGTGTTGGGGGATCACCTCCGATGTAGCGACAATCTTGTTCAGCAGAGGTTCGACAATCGCAATTGGCACGCGAGTATTCTTGGAGGCAAAGTGGCGTACCATCGGGGTAGAGCACGAGCACCCGTGGTGTACTTCGATCCGTGCTCAGCAACGATCTCGAGCGAACCAACGCATTGTAGGTCGCCGATGCGCCATTTGTACCCTCTTGGCTCGCAAGAAAAGTGATCACGCGACTAAAGTTGCGAGACTGTGGCGGCAAAATCATCGACTCCACCACCCGACAAGAAAAATACACACCATCGACTGGCTTGGGAAATATCAAGACTCCAGACTCGACGAGCGCATCATCTATGAGCGGAGCCGTTTCAACAACCATTCGAACCGCGCGCTCCCACGATGTCTCATTAGGATGCATTTGAGTTGGCGCAAATCCAGTGTGAGAATGATCAAGTACGAACAACAACTGTCGAGGTCCCGCACTCAATGGGAAGGTCTCAGGCTGTAGGAGTGGGGTTTTTGCACCACACGACAACAACGCGCCCAAAACAAGAAGGAGAGCACCTGCCACGGCGCTCAGACTCGCGACTCGATGAAGTGATATTGGCAACATGACATTCACACCAAGCGAAGAATTCGTTTGAACCGAAGGGTCATTTCGAGTCTACGGAGTGTCCGAAATAGTGTGTACATTCGCAGGCAGATCACAAGTCGATGTAGCGCTACCCGCAGTGAAGTATCCACGCCATGTTCGCGTCGCCGTCGCGTTGCCACGTGCATCACGCACACGATAGCGAATGATGAGCACCAAGAGTGTGATCAGTGATCGCATGGGTAGAGGGTCTCGTGCGAGTGTAGTCGATAACGAACCGCGCGCTACCGCAGGGTGGTTGGAGGGGGTGTGGAGCGCGGCTCCAACGCCCTATTCTGCTAGCCCGCAAACCAACGTTGTCGTACGGTGAGATCGGTCTGATGGCAAAGCCCAAGAAACCAAAACGATCCGCACGTACACACACCGAACGAACCATTCGGTCTGAACCACTCACCGATGAGCAACGCGAGCATTTTAAGCGAATCAAGTATGAGGGCAGCCTTACCACAAGCGCAATCCCGGTGATTTTGGACTGACACCCCCAGCAGCACCAAGACCCGATGCGACGCTTTGCGATGACGCCCTGATCTTCAAGAAAGCCGAGGCCACTGAGTTGTTGCATGCTGGAGTGAACAAAGGCGTCGTGAGTGACGCCTTCACTGGCACGGGATATCCCAAGCACATCTGGACTTATGACGGGACGCGGGTGTTTGAAGCGACCTATG
Source organism: Myxococcales bacterium (assembly GCA_031386385.1). GTDB lineage: Bacteria > Myxococcota_A > Polyangia > Polyangiales > JANNCG01. Next base: position 24,209 of record JANNCG010001324.1, on the reverse strand, counting down.
GCGGAAGTGTCGAAGGCGCGTATCATGGGTACCCCATTCGCAAGAGCGACCCATTGTTTGATGATGTCGTGGATGCGTGGAATAAATCATGAGTTCATTGAAGATCGAAGCGATCGACTGGTTCGGCGATGGGAGTGCTCAAAACCTTGACGAGCTAACGTTTGGCTCGCTCTGCATCGAATCGTCGCAAGGCATCGTGACCGAAGTCAGCGACTCCATCGCGAAGGCGACTCGTACCAAGATTCATGTGCCGATGAATCAGTTTGCAGAGTGGTTGCTCGTTCATTGGTGGCGACTATTTTGGGAGCCAAAACCGAAGCGACTCACATCATCCTGGCGGCGAGCACACAATATGGCCGCGATCAGTGGTGCGTATGCTTGGCCGGCGTTAGAAGTCTCGAGTGATGGCGAGTTCGTGTCGCTAAAGCTTGATCGAGAGCCCACGGCAGACGTTGCAGCGATCCGGTATCTCAACACCATCACCGTTGAGCTCCCAGCGATGGAATTTCGCAAATCAGTTGATCGCTTCTTGGATCAAATCGATGCCCGGATTGCCACCGTACCGTCTGTCGGCAATCCAGTGCGCGACTTACGCGCAGAGATTCAACTCGAACAGCAGGACCCCGAGGCTGCCCGTAGGTGTCGCTTCGAAGCCCGCGCCGGAATGACCACCGGAGACGCAACGGATGAGTGGTTTGCGCGCGTTGAGCAACTGGCGAGCGACATTGGAGAGCGAGCGACGGAAGATATTTTGGCCGAAAATGCAGACATTGCCAAGTTGGAAGAGTCAGTCAGTGCGCTTAAACAAAGCAACCGCATCGTGAACTTTCCGGTTCTTCAAGCGATCGCCGTCCAGAATGCCAGCGAGCTTCCTTGGCAACGAGGAGTGAGAGCTGCAACGAGCATGCGTTCAGAACTTGGTCTCAATTCTGGCCCCATTGCCAACGGGGCCTTCAAAGAACTGCTCGGCGTGGTGCTTCCACTCAGTGCGGACAACGTGATGCCAGGGATGGTTGGAGCCTATCGTTTAGGCGCTCATTCAAATCAGGCGCGTGTGTTGGTACGATCACCGCGACTCCAAAGCCAGCGCTTCTATTTGGCCCGCCTCCTTGGGATAGGCGCAGGGACGCTGAACCACGCGACCGATGTGATGCTCCCCATCACGGACGCTGGGACAGCGTTGCAAAAATTTACTCGCGCGTTTGCACAAGAATTCTTGTGTCCCTGGGATGAGTTAAAATCGTTTATTGAAGAAGAAGGCACGAGCGATGACTCGATCGCTCGCGCAGCGGATCACTACGACGTGTCAGAGAGATTGATCGAAACCGCGCTCGTGAACCATCACATGATGCCCAGGGATCGTCTCGACACTCGTGACTGACGGTCTGTGCCCACGCGCAAAACTACGAGATTTTTCGCACAAACGCCGAATCCCACCGAATCCCCCTGGTCGTCTGGCGCGCAAATGGGCTAGCTTCGCCACGTTGTGCAGACTGATTCTGCACTACGGAGGCACCTTACCGAATGAACCGACATTTGCGAAAGACACTCGCCACAATGGGTCTGATTTGTATGACTGCATCCGCAGCATGCTTGCGCCCGTTGCTGGTCAGTGCAATCACTGCCAAAGAGAACCGCATCCGATTTGCGTATCAGCAATTGGGCACGAGCAACTCTGGCATTATCAACTGCACCGCTGGCGCAACCGGAGAGCTTGAGGGCTGCCAGCACCAACGTATCGTGTGGGTTGGCGACCAAAAGCGCGTCGCCTCACCGAGCGCCTCAGAAGGAGCTCGTCGATGAAGAGCAACAAACTTGGACTCGTCGCAGCCCTCGGGTTGCTCGTCGCGAGCTCTATCAGCGGCTGCTCACTGCAGCGCAAGATCACGCGCTTGGATGAGCACCCAACACAGCCTGTGTTGCTGCTTGAGACCCTGGACCGAACGTACTTTCTCGCTTGGCCGGTCAGTGCGTCGCATGTGTTTTGGCAGTGTGTAGAGCGCAATGGGGCGCTCGCATGTCAGCGTCAGTGTGACGGAGACCGTGAGTTCTCTTGTCCAACAATGACCCAAACCTCCGGCGGCGCCACAAGCAATGTGCGCTGATCAGAATCGTAAAAGGAGCAATACATCGATGAAAAATATCATCCAGAAGAGCCGCTTTGCGATCCTGATCGCACTTGGCGCCCTCGCCGTGTCAGCCTGCACTCCCCCACCCGTGTTGATCATGAATCGCCCCCTCGGTGATCGTGTTCTCCGTTTTGGAATGCAGCGCATTACGCCAAACAACGCAGTGCTTGTTGGCTCGACCAACGCCAACCAAAACCAGGCCCTCTTCAACTTGCTGATGCAAGTGTGCTCACTCGATCAGAACGGTCAGCCTGCAAACTGCAGAGCGACGATGGTTCTTGATCGGGTTAACCCCAACACCATTTACTAGAAAGCTCAGGAGATTACCGTTATGCGTAAATTCATGATCCTCCTGACAGCTGGCGCTCTTGGCGTCAGTGCTCAGGCTTGTGGGCCACAGTCGCACTACATCACTGCGAGCTACATCCACGCCCCAAACAACACGGTGTACATCGGCTTTGGCGAGAGCCCGTCCAACACAGCACACGTGATGGCGTGCACCGTTCAGGCAGACAACAGCACTGCGTGTCGCGCTCAACCCGCGATCGGCCAGCTGCTCAACGCACCGCACCCCTAGGTAGTTAACCTACGCTCGCGCAAATGCGTGAACATTTGCAGTGAGCACGCGATCACCCTTGGTCTCAATCGCCTCAAGATGCGCGCGGAGTTTTGCTCCCTTGCTCGTCACGATCGCGTCCAAGTGGGGTCGAACATGCTTCGCGTATCGCTCTTTGGCAGCGCGAGCACTCGCGGTCGTCCCACGATCGGTGCGCACGGCCATGAGAGCCGCCAAACGCAGCGCAAGCTCTGGCTCATCGAGCGCTTTGGATTCTGCGACGATCGCTTTCAAGAGCACCGCCGCAGGGGCGCTTGCGCTCACGTCTTTCCACTGGGCGATGGCGCGCTCAAAAGCTGCAACGTCCAGCAAATTGAGAAGTGAAATCACAGCAGACGCGGGCAGTCTGCGCTCGGTTTTTGGTGCCGACGCGAGGCGCACGATCTTGTCCCATGCGTCACTCATAAACGGAAAACTCTTCGGATCAATCGTCCCCACGGCTGCGATGGCCTTGTGAGCCGTGTTGAATGCGCGAAGCACCTTCCAGCTGCGACCCCCCGCTGAGATCTCTAGAGCCATCAACGACTTGGCAGCAGCCGTCAACAAGGCAGCATCTTTTGTCGGCGGTTTTGCACGCGGAGCGAGCGCGAGTTTTGGCGACGCAGCGGCTGCTCCTTTCACGCCTGCGACCACAGGAGCGGCATCCGCGCTGACCTCGTGATAGCCGTCGCGCAATTTTTCAGCGACCTTCTTGTCGTGCTCTTTTTGCGCAGCTTCTGCTGTCGCAAAGTCCTTCTTGTTGGTCTGTCCTGCGGTCCCTAAGCGACCATAGACGACGGTAAAACTAGAGCCTTCAATAGAGGCTTCCCAAAACTTTGCACTCGTCCCTTCGACGAACTCAAATCGACGCATCGCATTCACTCCTACGATTATGACTGTGGCGGATGAACTCTACACCCATCACAGGGCAGTGATGCTACGTTGTCTTTATCCGAATGGCGACGGTGCATCTACGTCCAGGACATGTTCAACCCGTGTGGACCGGCCACCCGTGGGTTTTTGCGCAAGCGATCCAAAAAATCGAGTCCTCCCCTGCGGCCGGCGAACCAGTGGACGTACGCGATCCCCGGGGCAACTTTTTGGGGCGGGGGTTTTATAGCCCTGAGAGCGCGATTCCCGTGCGAATTGTCACGCGCAATGAGGATGAGCAGTTGGACAACGAGCTGCTGAATCGGCGGGTTCAGAGCGCGGTCCGGCTGCGACGTGAGGTGCTGGGTCTTCCCGCAGAAGACACCACTGGGTTTCGTGTCATTCACGCTGAGGGCGACGGGCTCCCGGGGCTCATTGTGGACGCGTACGGGCCGGTGTTGTGTGCGCAATTTTTGACCGTCGGGATGAAGCGCCGAAGCAAGGCGATCGTCGAGGCGCTGGTGCAACATACGGGCGCCACGACGGTGATTGAAGTGGCCTCGCCGAAGCACCAAAAAATAGAGGGCTTCGAGGTCATCGAGGGACCCATTTATGGCCCCGCAGTTGAGCATCTCAGCTTTAGTGAGCGCGGTTTTAGCTGGAAAATTCCTCCTCCCGGCGCTCCTGGTGGCGGGGGGCAAAAGACCGGATACTACTTCGATCAACGCGAGACACGTGCGGCGGTTGAGGGTCTCGCAAAGGGGCGCTCGGTGCTCGATGTGTACTCGTACGTCGGCGGCTTCTCGCTCGCCGCAGCGCGAGGTGGTGCGCTCAATGTGACCGCGCTTGACTCTTCTCAGTTTGCCTTGGATTGCGCTGCCCAAGCGGCCACTCAGGCGGGGCTGTCTGAGAAGATTGAGTGGGTCCGTGGCGACGCGCGCAAGGTGTTGCAGCAGTACTGCGATGACGCAGAGAAGCGGTTTGGGCTGGTCGTGCTTGATCCTCCAAAGCTCGCCTCGGGGTCTCGCGATTTTGACGACGCGCGTGGGATGTATCGTCGGCTCAACGCCCTTGCCATTCAGCTGGTGCAAGACGGCGGGCTGCTTTTGACCTGTTCGTGCTCACAAGCCATGACGGGTGGCGAGTTTTTGCGCGTGATTGCTGCGGGCGCGCGCGATGCACGGCGAACCGTTACCGTGCTGCGGTTGTTGGGACAGCCCCCAGATCACCTGGTCCCGGCGGCTTTTCCTGAAGGCCGATACTTGAAGTGCGCGCTGCTGGTTGTGCAGTAGAGTTTGCTTACGAGCGCCATTTTCAAAACGGAAACAGCGTCACGTCCACGGCCAAAAACGCCTGCGCACGGATAATGCTCAAGTCGCGGGTGACGGGCATCGTGCCTGCGGGGAGCATCCCGACTTCTTCTGCGCGACGTGCGTTGGGGATCACGCTTGCGCCCATTCCCAAGACAAACGGCGAGTTAAACATACCCCAACGAAGGTATAGCCCCGGTGACAAGAGCTGCTCGGGCGAGACCCTGGCGTTAAACTGCAACGTCGCGCTACGGGTCGTGCCGTTCATGTCTCGCACCGTAGCGTGCAAATCGCTGATCGGAAAAGTCATCAACCCGCCCACGTCGATCACCGACGCGAACACTCCCAACGTTGATGTTCCCGCAGGAAAACTCACGTCCAAACCAACAGCGCCGATAAGCCCGATGCTTGGAACCAAAGTGCCTTCAGAGATCCCGCCGCCCACCACGTAGTCCACGCCGCCAGACAGTCCCACCATCCCCGAGAGCGACAACATAAACCGCGTGCGCTTCAGTCGCCACGATCCAACAGGCGCCACCACCGTCTCGAGTGCAGCACGGACTTGCTCGGGCGACTGCGCCTGCGCGATTTCAGCAGCAAGCACCAACCCGCGCGCGACGTTGTCTGGAAGGCCAAACGAGCCACGCCCAAGAGCTGAGACAATTCTCACGGTCTCAATCACAATGTGCGGGAGATTTCCACGGCCAATCGCGAGGACCAGCTGCGCGAGACGATCAGGAAGCGTGATCACTTGCGCGATCGCCTCGTCGCTCACGGCCAAGCGCGTTGCGAGATTGAGCACTTCAATCAATCCCCGCGCGACTCCGCCAATGCGTGGGAGGGCAATTTCGGCGGACTGATTGCCCACTGAAATGGACCCAAACGCCGCACGCAAACGTTGCCCAGCCAAACGCAGTTCGCTCACCAACGCGCGGTCGTCTTCGCTGGTTCTGTGCCCGAGAACCGTCTCAATAAAAGCGCCATATAGCTCAGGAGTCATACGCTCAAGATCCGGGCGTGATGCGATGGCAAACAACATTAAGCCGCTACCCAACATCGCGTGCCTTGTCGTCTCGCACACCACGGTAGCCTGCGTGCATCGAAAGCTGTCCGCAACGCTGGTCACCACGGTTGACAAACTGCGTGTGTCCGGGCTGGCAATAAACTGCGTCACGAGCTCAAAAAATGTTCGATAGACCAGTGATGATCCGTTGCCAAAGTGTGGCGCTTGCTGCGCCGCGCGAGTCGGAAGCGCCAACACGTCGGCTTGAAAAGCCGTGCGCAATCCCGCACCGAGTGAGACACGCAGCGAGGTTCCACGGCCAGAGTCTACCAGGTAGCCGCAGGTGTGCTCAAACCATGGTCTCGCGCGATCAGAGCACAACAACGTGCGTAGTTGGTCGAGTGCAAACGCCTCAACCTCTGCCTGCGCGCGAGACACAAGTAGCTGCGTTAAGCCTGAGATCGCCATGTCCATCACACCAGAGGCGCTCAAGCTCGCGCCCGTTGGTGCGCTCGCTGAAGTGGTTGTGACGGTGACCGTGCCTCCACCGGCAGTGGCATCGATTTGTGTCATCGGCGCAGCGCCCTGATTTGCGCCTGAATTTGAGCTCGACGCAGGTCCGGCTCCAGGCTGTCCCGCAGGTGTGGTCGCAGCGACGGCGATTCGCGTCGAGCCCCAGCTTACCCTCGGCGTCGTTCTCGTGAGCGGAACCACCGAAGTTCCACTCAACGGAGCGACCGGCTCTGTGTGCCACAGCGCTTGCGCAGCAGGGCTCGCGGGGTCAATACTTGCGACACGTCCGCGAGTGGTCACTGCAGAGAGTTCTTCGATCGCTTCAGACTGTGCCGTGGTGAGAATGGGCAGTGAGCGGGGCGGAGCTGGAGTGCCATCAGTCGGCAACGCTGTGCAAAATCGCTCTAAAATACCAAGCGAATCTCGTAGGATGGTCTGACGCGGAACAGGCGCACTCACGACCCACTGCGTGAGTCTCTCACGCGCGGGACACATCCCCGCCAGCTGCGGGCGTCGCGTTCGTGCCGCGTAGAGCGCTCCGGACACCGTGGTTAGCAGCGAGCTTCGCTGCATCTCGGTGAGCGCACACGCAAAACGAGCGCTGCTGTGGTCGCGACAGTGCGTGCGAAGAGCAGCGAACAAGTCAGGATGGATTCCGGGGGGTGCGGGGATGTCGAGCTCTTGCGCTTCTTCATCGGCACGGCACACGTTTTCGACGGACGCCCACCAACTTGAGACAATGAGCGAACGCAGTTGAACACACTAGCAACTTGTTGACGGCATCAACGGTCCAAAACGCGGCTGTGCATGCACCGTTGTCACGGCGGTGATGAGCGACAGTCCCAATGAGACGATCGCTAATAAGTGAAGCTTCTTCATCGCGCCCCCCTGACTGCGGTCAGCGCTGGTGGTGGCTCAAGCACCGATTCGTACATTCGTTCGCGCCGAGTCCCTGCGCGGATGCGTGCCCGTGAGAGCAATATTTCGCGCTCAACATTGCCGCGAATCCACGACTCTGAGTTCATCCCGATGTACCGCCTTCCGTTGACAAACACCGTTGGGACCTCACGCAGCTGTATAGAGTCCGCCTGCGCGCAGTCAGCGCTGACAAAATTCGAATGCGTGCGATAGCGCAGTACGCGTAAAAACGTGATCGGCGACAGCTCAGCGCGCGCCGCGGCGTCAATGAGGTGACTGATCGAGAGGTCGTCGGTGCGAGCAAACAGATTCTGTGAAAACGTGATAAATCCCTGGATCCCGCGCTGTCGATACGCCTCTGCCGCGCCACTGCGGCCACCATCGCGCGCTCGTCGTTGTCGCCCGGCCTAAACTTAAACACCACCCGCACATCTTGCGCAAACTGCCTCTGAATCGCCACCCACACATCGAACAGCGCCGCGCTCGGCGGACTTGTGTAATCTAGAAACATCACCGCCGTGACGAGCGGGTCCGTGGGCCCCATACGCGCAGAGTTTGCCACGGGGATTAAGTATCGTGCCTCATACCCTTCGCCCACCATCATCACTTGCTCCCAGCCATTTTCGCCCAAAATGTTGACGAACCGCTGCGATGCATCCAAGTGCAGCGCCCAGCTTACGCCGCCAAACGGTCGCACGGTGATGTCTGTCGGAAGCGACACAATGCTGTTGCCCTGCGCATCAAACGTTCGAGTCTGCTCACTTCCGCTCATTGTCTCACTGCCGCGTCGATTGAGCGTCGCGTCGTCGGGGCCAAAGCCACTTCGAGCCCCTCCCCCAGCCCCGCAGTGAAGCATCGAGACGGTGCCTAAAAAAAGCAGTCCAATCTCACACGGAGCCCACAAACGACGTCTATTCATCACGCATGAAGGGTGTCACTCTCTGTCACGGCGCTTCAACGCAAAAATCAATTGCGACACTTTGTGAACGACCCAAACGCGCGCACGTAAAACCGTTTGCAAACGTTAGCGAATAGACCGTCGATCCGTACAGCGGGTGTAAACGCCATTCATGCGATCAGCGGGTGAGGCTACGGCGAAGAATCCCCAACGATTGGCATCGTCACACACGTTGCTCACGATCTGCGCCACTGAGCTTCCACTGCCGCCACTCGCACGCACGTACGAAATATTGAAGACCGGCTTACCCTGCGCGATGAAGGGCGAGAGTGTCCCGCATTCACCGAACGCGGCGCACTCTTCGTTGACCGCAAAATCGAAATCTCCCACCAGTGAGCGTATTTGGTTAATGTTGTTTTTGAGACCTATCAACATTCCACGTGTGTGAGCGGCGCTTGAGAGATAGCGTAGGTAGTCGAGTTCGTTTGCAGCAGTGAGCGAAAACCCAGTGTTATTGCCGTCCCAGCCATCCACGTTGTCTGGATCCACTCCGTCACATCCCTTGGTGCGGGCCATGTCCAACCGGCGAAGCATGACGGCTCTCAACGCAGCGCTGCGAACATCCACCCAGCGCTCACCGGGCCACTCGCTCATTGGCGTACCAAGCGCACTCGCAGGAAACGTCGCCGCATCGGGGCGCCAGTTTTCGTACGTTCCACCGCTGAAGTAGCAAATGACCCGTTTGCGCCTAGCGTGCAAATCGCTGATCACTTCTGCGGTCGTACCGAATAGATCCACGTCAAACACCTCAGCGTCCACCGTTGGATCAATCGGCGGCTCAATGTCCACGTGCCACGTTGCCCGCGCCGGGAGAGGCAACATACTGCCACCACCGCCGCCACCACCGCCACCGCCACCACCACCGCCACCGCCACCACCACCACCACCACCACCACCGCCGGCCACAACTTGTAGCCTATTGCCCGATGCCCAGCCCACAGTCCCGCGATGATCGATCTTGTACCACCCTCCCACAGGAACGCCGTCCACCAACGTCACCGTCGTGCTCGCTGGCATCACCGCAAGAATCCGCGCTGTCCCATTGCCCGCGGCTCTCAAGTTTAGATTCACGGTAGTCGTCGCTTGGGTCCCCGCAGCATATCGCGCGGTAATCTCTTCAGACGCAAGACCCGTCTCTGCCGTGGGATCGGGGACAAACTCTTCAGACTCAGCGCCACAGTGTGCAGTGAGAACGAGCAATAAAATCGCAGGGCGGACAAACTTGTAGTGAGGCATAACGCTTTCTCTTCAAGAGCAATGAGAGTGAGTTCAACTCCCCTATCCACGATCTGTGCCACCCTTTATGGCATGCCTTTCTCCCACCCCGTGCCCCGTCCGCGGACACTTTGTACGCTGCTAAAAGCTCATCCCATCAGAGCATCGTGTGTACGCGCCAGTGAGTCGATCTGCACCCGGAAGGATCGAGAAAAACATCCTCCCCATGGCCATCGGACACACGGACCCGCGAAGGGTCCCCACGTTGCCGTACTCGATATTGAGCACTGATTTGCCTGCCGTTGTGAATGGACTGAGTCGATCGCACTCACGGTATTGAAAGCACGCCTCGTTGATTGAGAAGTCAAACTGCCCCACGAGCTGCGGGATTTGATCGAGATCGTTTTTAAGACCGATCAGCAACCCACGTGCGTGCGCTTCGGTTGCCAAGAAGCGATTGTAGTCAAGCTGATGAGCCGCGGTGAAACCAAATCCGTTCGCGTTGGAGTACCCATCCACGTTGTCAGGATCGACACCATCGCAACCCTTAGAGACCGCGAGGTCCATGCGTCGCTGCATGACTGAGCGCACTCCCGCGTTGCGCACATCGAGCCAGCGCTCACCAGGCCAGCCTGCCAAATTGCTGCCTAAACCCGCACGCGGAAAGCTCACCTCGTCGGGGCGCCAGTTCTCGTATGAGCCCGCGCTGAAATAACAAATCACGCGGCGTCCCCTGGCTTTGATCGTGCGAATCACGTCGGCGCTGTTGTCAAACAGGTCGATGTCGTACACGTCTGCTGGGATATCTGTTCGGACGGGGGCTTCTAAATCAATGTGCCAAGTGGCACGAACACCCACGCCCGTGAGCATCGCGTTGGGCACGTCCACTGGCGCATTGGGCACGTCCCTCATCTGCACGTTGGGAACATCCCTGACGGGTGTATTGGGGACATCTCGCACTTGCACGTTTGGGACATCCACACCCCCATCGCGCCCGTTGCCGCCAGTGGGCACATCCATTGTGCCCGTCGGCACATCCATCGCCGCAGTCCCATTAAACACATCTTGAGTCACCCCGTTTGTGTTGGGTCGATCACTGACGGTAGACGCTGCGTCACCCTCTGTTTCCATCTCTGTGGCACAGGCAGAGAGGGTGGCTAGGGAGCCAAAGAGAAGCACAAGCTGAGCAACAGATCGCATTGTGCTGGAGTCTATATGCTCACTCTGTGCCAAAGGCACTCATGAGATGACTTAGTTGTCGGGGAGGGATTCGAACCCCCATAGACGGTACCAAAAACCGTCGTCCTGCCCTTAGACGACCCGACAAGAAGAACTAGTAAACGTAACTTCTGGCAGCAATTTTACAGTGTATTATCGATACGTTACACACACTTTATTTCGCAATTTGCGTGTGTGCCGCACCCAGTAGTTTCAGTACGCGAATGGTTGCGTCCTTTGAGGTCATCCGTCAATCGCTTTTTTCGCTAAAATCCTCAAAAGTGCTCTCCAGTATCCTCCGGGGAGGAATCCCTCCCAGAGTTTTCTGTCCGCCGACCGCTCGCAGTCACCGCTTCACGAACACGGGCCAGCGCGGATGCGCTCTGTGGAGTCGAGCGAAGGTCTTGCATCGTGCGGGGCAGGCGCCAGGTCCAGTTGAGGTCGGTCACGGTTCCGGGTGTGTTCATCCGCTCGCGGGCGCCAATGACGTCTTGCACGAGCAACAGGCACAGCTCGCTCTTCGCCGTAAGAATGGCATCTAAAAGCGCGCGGTGAACCGTGGACGAGTACGCTTCTTTCGCCAGAGCTTCTCTCGCCGCCGGAGTGCTGTACTTCTCTTTCACGATAGGAATCTGAGCAAACGCTTCGCGCTCTTTGGCGTCCCGGGTCTCCCACCAAATCGCGCACGTGTCCGTGTCATGGGTGCCCAACGCACTCACACTATTTTCTGGATATTCTCTAGGATTTTTAAAATCACCCGCGTCGGTTTTCTCCCAAATCAGCACTTTGTATCCAGGCACCCCGAGCTTCGCGAGCGACTCTCGCACCCACACCGGAACAATCCCCAGATCCTCCGCGATCAGCGTCGCGTTGCGCTCTCTGGCCGCGCTTCGCATAGCCCCCACGGTCCGCTCACCGTGCGGCAGCTGTGCTCTCTCTTCAAGGGGATCAAACGCTCCTTGCACCAGCTTGCCACGCTTATCACGCGGCTCTAGTGGGCGCGTGTACATCCTATAAAAGCCCACCAAGTGATCGATGCGAAAGCGATCATAGAGCGAGCCAGCGTACCGCGCACGGCGCCGAAGCCATGCAAAATCATTGGCCCGCATAGCATCCCACTTATAGGGCGGCAGCCCCCAGTCTTGCCCCTCGGGGTCAAACTGGTCTCCGGCAACACCCACGTTGCGGTCGTGCTTAAACTCTCGCTGATTGCCCCACACATCCGCCGAATCGCGGCCCACCATGTAGGGCAGATCCCCCATCACTTCGAGCCCACGGTCGTGCAGCTGCACCCGCGCTTTGTCCCATTGGGCGTGCGCGAGCCACTGCAAATACTTGTAAAATCGCACGGCGCTTTTAAATTCAACCCGCGCGCGGTCCAGGGCCCACGGCTGCCTCTCACGAAGGGGCTCTTCCCACTTCCACCAGGGCTCTTCTTTGCGAGCGTCTTTGAGCGCACGAAACAGCGCGTAGTCTTCGAGCCAGTGCCGCTCATCTGCGCTCCACGCTTCAAACGACTGTGTCCGCTCGTTGGGTGAGTTTTGTGCAGTCTGCTCAAAGCGCTCAAATGCCCAGCGAAGTGCGCGAGATTTGGCAAATCGTACCGCGTCATAGTCCACTCGGGCAGAGTCCTTGGCGCGACGCACGATGGCCATCCCCATGTCACCACCGAGAGCTTCTCTCAGTGATTCTGCGGGCAGCTCGGGGATATCACTCATCGACAGGTAGATCCAATCGATGCCAAACGCGCTCATGGCTGAGTAGGGTGAGCGCTCGCTTGCGGCGATCTCGCCCAGCGGTAGAAGCTGCACCAAGCGCAGCCCTGCGGCCTCTGAGATGCTCTTGGCAAACGGAACCAGATCGCCAATCTCACCGATGCCCCAAGAGCTTTCGCCACGCAAAGAAAACAGCGGAACCGTGACGCCCGCCACAGCGACTTTGGCGTTGGGCAACTTTTGTCGTTCGATCATTCTCGCCCTGTTCATACAACATCCAGGATAGAATCTAGGAATCAAATGTTCGTCGCGAAAAGACTAGCTTGGATCGCGCTCGCCATCGGTTTAGCGATCGCGGTGCAGTCCCTGGCAGAGGCCACTCTCAGCAACTACATCATCCGAGTCGCGTCCGTCTGCGTCATCAACGTGATGCTCGCGGTTGCGCTCAACCTCGTCAACGGAACCACGGGGCAGTTCTCAATCGGTCACGCGGGCTTTATGGCCGTCGGTGCGTATGCTGCATCGCTGACAAGTGTGGCGCTTGACCGCAGGATCCATGGGGTCCTTCCGGGCTTCGCTGGAGACACCGTGACGCTCATCACGGCCATGATCGCGGGGATGCTGGCGGCGGGGACAGCGGGGGTTGTGGTGGGGGTTCCGTCGCTGAGATTGCGTGGAGATTATCTAGCGATTGTGACGTTGGGGTTTGGCGAAATTATTCGTATCAGCGTCGAGAGTTCGCCGTCGATTGGTGGGTCGCAGGGGTTTCCGTTGGGGGTGCAGAGCATCCCGGCGTATGCAAAACTTGGCTGGCTTCTCATAGGTGCCCTGATCGCCATCTCTCTCACGTGGAACCTCACCTACAGCTCACACGGTCGCGCCCTCGCCGCGATCCGCGAAGACGAAATCGCCGCCGAAGCCGTCGGTGTCGACACCACCCGCTACAAAGTTTTGGCCTTCGCTGTGAGCGCCATGATCACCGGTTTAGCCGGTGCCCTCTACGCGCACGACGCCACAGGCGGACAACACATTGACCCAGGCGCCTTCAGACTCGATCGCAGCATCGACATCCTCGTGATGGTCATCTTCGGCGGTCTGGGCAGCATCACGGGCGCGATTGTGGGCGGACTATTTGTTGGAATTTTGCTCGAATTATTGAAAGAGCTGCCGAACTTGTTGGGCGACGCTGGGGGCCTGGGGCGCATCTTGCGCGACAACGCCGGCAATGTTCGTTTGATCATTTATGCCCTCGCGTTGATCCTCTTGATGCTCCTTCGTCCACAAGGACTCCTGGGCAACAAAGAGTTTCGGCTGAGCAAGCTGTTTGGACGTTTTCGACGGGGCAAAACGGCGTAGCAAGATGCGCTGAGTGCGGCGCTTGGGGCGACTCGGAGCTGTCAAAGGGTTCGGACCAGCCTCGTGCGGTGGGCGGTGAATTCGTAGGGCCAAAATCACATACGTCCTCTCGCTCGTGCAAACATACCCAGTCCTACCGAACCAACGATCACAAGCGGACCCTGATAATGCAAAATGTTCTATGGACACAGTTGTGCGGTCAAGTTGAGACAATACTGGCGAGCGTTGGTCCAAACGCAAATTCCACTCGAGTTCACCTACGAAAACCTAACGATGCACTGTTGCTGGACATCAATCGAGAATCGTTCGTGGGGGAGCTATCTGCATCCTCGTCGGGGTGGCTCGACCTTCTTGTGTGCGATTTGACCGCAGAGAATCTCGAGTCCGCCGCAGTGTATCAATCTGCCGGTATTCAATGGAAAACCGATCCACAGCTGGATCACAAGCTCGAACAATTTTTCGAGTACTTCGCGCTCTGTTGGGACTCGCGATCACAACCCATCAAATGAACAAAGACTACATCCGCAAGCTAGCTCCACGACTGCTCAAGTACTTTGAGAAACTCGCAATTGAGAATCCGCAGTCTTGGAGCAACCATCTCAACGTCGCGAAAAAATTCGCAGCGCTCACATCGCAGAGTGAAGATACGTGGAAAATCGCAGCGCAGCAGTTGCTTATCGAAGCCCGGCGCATGACAGACGAGAGCAGCGCGATGTCTGAGTTGGTCTTTGCGCTTCGCGAAATCGCAACACATTGACCCGCAAGCGTTGCAACCGCACGGTGATACGAGTGACACATGGGTGAATCAAATCCAATGGATTCCAAAGAACTCATCACACAATATCCGTGCCCACGATGCGGCACTCAAGGAACGGCCAAGCGAGGCGATGTTATTCACATGGATCATGTGCAATGGTATGAGTCATTTTACTGCCCAAACTGCGAGTATCGCCATGAAGCAGATGGCCTCCCGCAGCAAGCCGAGCTGCGAGCAGAGTGGATGGCGGAATATGGGACGTGGGTCGTCGCGATTGAGGATCTTGGACCGAAGCCGATATACGTTCTCCGCTATATATTCAACGAACTCAAGCTTGCTCCGCGAGAAGCGCGCAGCCAACTTGGAGCCATCGCTCTGGGTACGAAAACTGAGATGAAATTTTTAGCCAACGAGCTGACCAAGCTTGGTGCCGTCGCAAATTACTTTAAGCAACCGATTGGCACCCGCTAACGATCAGAGCCAACCGCCGTCACGGGCGCCGTGAGCGCCTCCGGCGTTGCCATCACCGCTTCTGCATCCGATGTCACCACCGGCGTCGCTCGCACCGCTGCATCCATCGCCGCCACACCCCCATCGGGCACCGCTGTACTGCTTGACCGCGACGAGTGCTGACTCTGCTGTGCCCTCGCCGCCGCTATCAACGGCAGCCGCTCTCTAGCGCCCTCAATAAACTCTGCGGGGTTAACAATGCGATAAACGGGCCTGTGCTCTCGCTCGCGGTCGCGGTTTTCGGTCACCAGCCAGCGCAAGATCATGTCCGCCGCGCGCACGCTCCACGGATGGGTGTCGTGAAGCAAGATGGTCCCTCCGGCCATGTTGCCAAGCAGGCGTATGACGTTCATCGCGACACCTTGCGCGTCGCCCACCATTTGCCAATCGTGCGAATCTACGGACCACAACGACAGCTCATACCGCTTGTCATGCACATGCCGCTGCACCTCTTCTGAGTACGATCCATACGGAGGTCTAAACAAGTATGGGCGCTGACCAATCACAGACTCAATAACATCCGCGTTATGCTCAATCTCATACTCAACGCGCTGCCGCGAGAGGTTGGCCATGTTGGGATGTGTGACTGAGTGATTGCCTATCACGTGCCCTTTGCGAAAGGTCTCTAAGAGCAGATTGCGCGCACGTGTCCGCAGCGGCTCTTCTCTTGTCTCAAGGCGCCAACCGCAGACAAAAAACACCGCTTTCACACCGTGTCGATCAAGAATGGGCAGCAGTCGGTCCGTGGTCCCGGGGTTGGGTCCGTCATCAAAGGTGAACAAAATCTCACGCGAATTGGGGCGACCAAGCGCCAGATCCCACGCGGTGCGCAGGTGTGCCTCGGGGTTGAGCAACGCAGGCGGCCAAGCGCTCGCCATCGCCGAGCCATCACGGGCAGAACCCAGTCCACCATCGCGACGAGAGATCACCGTAGCGACGGGCCTGACGCCACCATCGGCCATGCGACCCGCGATCACTCTCACGGTGTTTGTGTTTGTCACAGTCCGAAGGATGGTGCTCTGAGGCAAGCCCATAAAAACACCAAAGCTCACCGCGCTCACTGTTGAGAGAACAGCAACCGCGCGAAAGACAGCGATGTTTCGAGAGCCAGCCAAAACGAGACCAACCCTATACCGGTGAACCGCGACACGGGGCAAGCGCGCAATCAGCTCGCCAGCCGCCCTCACTCAACGCCCTCACGCCCGACACAGCTGATCCACACGACGCAACAACGTTGGAATCCGAAACTCTCCATGCATCTGCTTCACCTTTCGCGCAGCGTCACTTAGCTCAATCCCCTCGCTACTGATCCAGAGTGCATTTTTCGAGCTCCCGCGCTCAATCGCACACGCGACAGAGTCCGCGCCCGCAAAGTGCTTCTTCGCAACCCCCACAATCGCGACGCCACCAAGCGAAATAGTCTGCAAATATTCATGCAATTTTGCGCCAAGTCCCGCATGCGAGGGACCGAGCCACACATACCCATCCACCACAATCCCATCCAGCGACACGCCTCGCGCGACAGCCGCCTGTATCGCAACGAGGAGGCCGGGCAGCTCGCGCTTATAAAACGCACCAGGCTCATACGGCTGCACTTCAGGCACGCGATGGACGGACTCAAACACGGGCCGCTCAGCGGTCCACTCATCAAACGCAACCGCAGCCACAGAGGCGAACTCTTTTTGCGCGCCGTCTTTGCGATAATCCACATCCAGTGCGAGCCAGGTCATGACCGTCTGTTGCTATACACGAAGCCACTTGCACGCAAGCTTAGTGTGGGTGCGCAGAGGGCTTAGCCTCCGCGCAGGTGCCTTCGCGCTGCTGGGTGAACCAATGAACTCAATGAGCGCTCAGGAAGCCCCTCGTCATGTTCATTCCTCGGGGTTGCTGGAGGTCGCTGTGAGAGCACAGCAAAGTAGGAGTGTTAAGCAAGGGGTGTCGAAGATCTTTCGAAATCAAAATGGCTTGATCGCCCGCACGCAATAACATCACAAGTGCATCTCGCACGACCCCCGAGGAATGCCAATGACGACGGGTCCCCTGAGCGCTCTTTGCGCGAAGGCACGTGCGCGGAGGCTTGCCCTCAGCGCAGCCGCTCCTTGCGCGAAGGCACTTACACAAAGGCACTTGAACAAAGGCACTTACACAAAGGCACTTACACAAAGGCACTTACACAAAGGCACTTACACAAAGGCACTTGAACAAAGGCACTTGAACAAAGACACTTAACCAAAGGCACTTACACAAAGACACTTAACCAAAGACACTTAACCAAAGGCACTTAACCAAAGGCACTTAACCAAAGCCACTTGAACAAAGGCTAAGCCCTCAGCGCTTACTGCGCTGCGAAATTCCCCTAAATCCCGCGAAACCGATCCGTCGCAGCCACCAGCGCCCGCGTGTTGCCCGGCTCGTGCATCGAGTGCCCCGCGTCTGGGACAATCACCAACTCAGCCTGTGGCCACGCTTTGTGCAGCGCCCACGCGCTCTCCATCGGACACACCACATCATACCGTCCTTGCACAATCACCCCCGGAATCTCGTGCAGCTTCGATGCGTGATCGAGCAGCTGCGTCTCGCGCTCAAAGAACCCGTGGTTCACAAAATAGTGGCACTCAATCCGCGAAAAAGCCTCAGCGAAGTGATCCGCACCAAACCGCTTTGCCAGATCTGGATCAGGCAGCAGCTTGCTCGTTGAGCCCTCCCAAATGCTCCACGCCCTTGCAGCTTGCATCCGCACCACAGGGTCTTCACTCGTCAATCGCTTGTGATACGCCTGCACCAAATCACCGCGTTCGGCCTCAGGAATAGGCGCTAAATAATGCTCCCACGCGTCCGCATAAATCGCGCTGCACCCCCGCTGATAAAACCAGTCGATCTCTTGCTTTCGCAGCAAAAAGATTCCGCGGGTGATCAGCTCGGTGACCTTGCTGGGGTGCGTCTCGCTGTACGCCAGCGCGAGGGTGGATCCCCACGAACCACCAAACACCTGCCATTTTTCAATGTTGAGATGCTCGCGCAGCCGCTCAATGTCCGCCACCAGATCCCATGTTGTGTTTTCTTCAAGACTCGCGTGGGGTGTGCTTTGCCCGCATCCGCGCTGATCAAACAAGACAATGCGATACACGTTTGGATCGAAAAAACGCCGACATTTCGCGTCTGATCCACCACCGGGCCCGCCGTGCAAAAACACAACGGGCTTGCCGTTGGGGTTGCCGCTCTGCTCGTAGTACAGCTCGTGAATGGCCGAAACGCGCAATCGTCCTTGCTCGTACGGTTCAATCGCGGGATACAACAGACCTTCGTTGCCGACCTTGTTACCCATTTGGCTTGTGTTCATATCGAACCCGAACGTTACACTTTTTGATCGCAGCACATTAGAGCAGAATTTTTAGTCCCCATCATGAGCACCTCTGAAACAGCAAAAACTCCGCCGACCACCGCACTTGATTTCGTCTCTGATCGCTTGATCCGACTCGAGCCCAACACCCGCGTGGTGATTCTTCAGCATCCCCAAGAGCAGGACATGCTTCTTGGGACCGCAAAACTACTCGAAGCCTCTCTTAAAAATTGCGTGATTCGCGTGGGATTGTCCTGGGCTTCTCTACCCCAAGCCATCGCAGACGAAAACCTCGCGCCAGACCCAAGCCGCTGGGCGGTGATGTACCGAGGCTCGCTCGCACGCAAGCTCAGGACCGCAGAGCTGCAAGAGCCCTTTTTGCTCTTGGATAAAAAAGCCCTGCCGTTAAGCCCCGAGCGCACCGCCGTCGAAGGCATCATTGTCCTCGACGGAACCTGGTCTCAAGCGAAGGCCCTCTGGTGGCGCAACGCGTGGATGCTCAAGCTCATGCGGGTCATCTTGCATCCCACAAACCCCAGCGCCTACGGCAAGATCCGTAAGCAGCCCTCTAACCAACACGTCTCGACACTCGAAGCGGTCGCACTCGCTCTCGATGGGCTGGGCGAAAAACCAGAGATCTCTGAGCAGCTGCAGAAGCTGTTTCGCACGATGTGTCAGCGCGCAAGGGATGCGAATATCACCAACCGCACCGAGCCGGACGCGCCACGGGCAGAGCAGCTCGCCGAGGCCGTTGCTGAGGGCAAACCCCTGCCGCGCAATATGCGAAACAAGAACCGCAAGCGCCGCAACGACGTCGCTTTTTAAAGATTTTAAGGATTTTGCTCGGGTACGGGCTAAGCTTGGGGCTGTGTTTTCTCTTTCGCTTCCGTCGCCTGCCTCGCTTTTGACCCTCGGCAAAGCGTACGGCAAAATCTTGTTGCGCAAGTTGTTCAACGACCAGTCACAACTGCCGACATTTTTAGAGCACTACACCCGTGACGGGATTGTGCTGTTTGAGCCCGAGGATGCAGAAGTCTTGCAGGCTGCGTCACGGTGTTATGGTTGCGGAGATTGCAACGTGCAAGCGGTGATGGACGAGCAGTTCGCGGCCCTTGGTCCAGCGGGCCCGATGGCGTTTGTGCTTGGAGTGTCACGGCACTCGGGGCACCACGACACGGCGCGGTTTGCTGGGGATCTGTCGGACGAGACGCTGGCGAAACTGACGCGGGCGTGTCCGGTGAAGGTTCCGTTTGTGCCCCTGGTGGCGTTGGTGCGAAGACGTGCGAAGACGCTGACTGAAGCTCGTGAAGAAGGACAAGAGCTTGCAACCCGTCCCGCCGCATGAGCACGCATCGCAGCACACTTTTAGCTGAGCGCTCACCGCACACAGCCGAGCGCGCCACAGATCTGTTGCCCGCGCAAAGCTCAAGCGAGCTCGTTCTCGCAGACCCAAACGCGGACCCAAACGCTGACCCAAAAGCAAACGCAAACACACACCCAACCGCGAGCGTTTTGCCGCCTGTCAACACGCGGGTCTCGCTCTCGATTGGCGCGCGATTCGCCTGCTTTTATTGCCGCAACCGCAACGTCTCAGGCGCCAGGTGTGGGGCCTGTGGACGACGCCGGATTGAGCTTATTGGTCACGCCGCGAACAGCCGCTTAGTGCAGGTCGCGCGAAGGGTAAAATCTGCGAGCGAGGGAGAGCCCAAGACCAGGCCCCACGACGGAGTGTTTCGCTCCATCGCGCACACCACAGCCATTGTGTTTGCGGCGCTGGGTGGGTTTTTCGCGCAGCATTTTCCACAGAGCCACGGAGACTCACAATTTTTTCTCACCATGTTGGGCATCTTGCTCGGCGCAGCCTCGGGCTATCTCGCGATGGCATTGTTGGTCGTCTTCGTGATGCTCTTGGGCGGCGCGGTCGCGCTGGTGGTGGCCTTGGTCAGCTTGGTGGTGTTTGGTGGGTTGCAGGCGATAATCTTTCCGCTGGCGCCGTCGAAGCGCTGGCAGGGGCTCTCTAAACGGCTCGACAGCACGCTTCAGTCGATCTTGAAGCGCATCTTTCACCCAGTGTTTTTGCTACACGGAATGTGGCAGCGTCCGCAATGGCGTCCCAAAGAGCGGCATGAAGCGCTGACGCCCATCGTCCCAACCATCGTCCCCTTCGTGCGAAGACCCACGGATGCTCCCGATGTGAGCTTCGAGGGGACCATCACGCAATGCCAACCAATGCCGAGCCCCTGCCCGTCGTCAACGGTCGCCCTCGGCGTGATGGGAGACACCGTGGGGACGTGGGTCCAAGACGCGATTATCACCCCCTTCACGTTGACGACAACCAGCGGAGAGCAGCTGCAAGTGGTGATCACCGCAGGAGAGCTGTCCCTGTTTGCCAAGGACGCGCAGCGGAGAGAGCCACCGTTAAGTGACACGCTCGGTGCGTATGCCACACAGTTTGGGATCGCGCGGGCGAAGAGAAAGCCAGAGCTGATTCCACCTGCGAAATCACTGGAGCATTGGAGTGTGTTGGTCGGCCAGCGCGTGCGCATTGAGGGTGGCGCGATGCGGCAGCAGATGAGCAACACCGCCGCGTCCGGCTATCGCGAGTCTGCGTTTAGACACGAGCTACACGGCGATGCAGAGCACCCGATTCGGGTCACGGTGCTGGGGGGTTAGAAGTGCGTGAAGCGCTCGGAGGTAAGTGGCTTACCTCCGGAGGTAAGTGGCTTACCTCGCTTCGATCGCCCTTCAACGACGCAGCAAAATCCGCGCTATTTCTCGCCTACCGACACAACCTCAACCCCGATCACACCCTCGTGCACCTTCACCGTGAGCTTGTCACCCACGCTCACATCCGTCGCCACTGTGATCGCTTTGCCCTGCTCGCTTAACGCCACGGCATAACCCCTGCCCAATATCGCTAAGGGCGAGAGCGCGTGCAGCTGTGCCGCGAGCTTGCTCACTTGCGCTTTGTTCGCTTGGACAATCACGCTCATGGCGGGACGAAGTGACTCTTGCTGCTGGGTGAGCTGCGCTCTCTGATCGGCTAACCACTGCTCCATCGCGGGTCGCAATCGCTGCTCGAGCTGCTCGAGTTGCGCTCGGTTGCGCTGCACTTGCAGACGAGGGTGAGCGTTTTGCAATCGCTTGTCCGCTTTGCCAAAAACAAACACCGCTTTTTTGGTGCGCGCTCGGACAATCCCCGCCATGCGAAGGACACACTCGTCTAAGTGTTGACGGATGGGGTTGGTGATCTTTCGTGGATCACCCAGCCTTTTGTCCATCCGTTGCAGTTGCACCCGCTTGCGATCAAGCACCGCGCGCATGGATTTGTTTAAGCGCTGACGCTTGGATTCAAGCTCTTGCACCACCGCAGCATGCTCAGGGACGGCGAGCTCGGCGGCGTTGGACGGGGTGGCTGCGCGCAGGTCTGCCACCAAATCCGCCACCGTGTGATCCACCTCATGCCCCACCGCCGAAATCACAGGAACCCTACACCCCGCGATCGCCCTCGCCACCCGCTCATCGTTAAACGCCGCGAGATCTTCGCTCGCTCCGCCACCACGCCCCACGATCAACACATCCAGCCCTTCGAGCTGCTCAATGCGCTGAATCGCTGCCACAATCTGCGCGGGTGCCTCGGTGCCCTGGACCAGCGTGTTTGCGAGAACTACACGCACGGGCCAGCGCTGAGATAACACACGGCATATATCGCCAAACGCCGCGCCCGCACGCGCCGTCACCACACCCACCACCCGGGGATACAGCGGAATCGGGCGCTTTCGATCAAGTCCCATGAGTCCCTCGCCCGCGAGCTTGCGCTTGAGGGCTTCAAGGGCTGCCGCAGCGCTTCCCGCACCGGCTAAGTACGCAGTCTCAACGGTAAACTGAAACTGCCCGCGAGGAGTGTACAGCGACGGTCGCCCACGCATCGCGATGCTCGCGCCCTCGCGCAACACGACGTTGGCCTTGGCCATGGGACCCTTAAAAAAACAGCACGAGATCCGCGCGTCTTCTTTGGGATCTTTTAAATCAAAGTACGCATGCCCCGATGCTGCGATCTTGAGCTGGGCCACTTCGCCCTCGACCCAGATCTGCAGAAAGTTTTCTTCGAGCTTGGATTTTACCTGACGATTCAGCTCTCCCACCGAGATGGCCTTGGGTCGAATCGGCAATAACTGTCCCATCGCGTCCGTCATGACGCAGTGAGACTAGCACTCTCAACGCGAATGGTCGTTCTTTGTTGCAACGGTTGTATGCCCGGATTTGCCGCAGGGCGGCACTGTTGTTTGTTGACGTAACGCTCAGTTTGCGCGAACTAGACTCAGATATGCCCGATCCCGCATTGGCGCGCTTGCTTGATAAACGCTTTATCGCCGTCACCGGCAAAGGCGGCACCGGAAAGACCACCATCTCAGGCGCCCTCGCGGTCCTCGCGGCTCAGCGCGGTAAGCGCGTGTTGGTGTGCATGTCGCAAGCACGCGAGCGGCTGAGCTCCATGCTCGAGACTGAGTTTATTGAGCACGACGTGAAAAACATCTGGGGCTCTATTGATGCAGTTAATCTCGATCCAGAGACATGCATCGATGAGTACGGGATGATGATCTTGAAGGTCAAAGCTTTGTACAAAGCGGTGATGGACAACAAGGTGGTGAAGGGGTTTATCCGTGCGATCCCGGGGATGGACGCGTGGAGTATGTTGGGCAAAACGCTGTACCACGTGAAAGAAGAAGAGAACGGTCGGAGAAAGTACGACCTGGTGATTTTGGACGCGCCGGCGACGGGGCATGGGGTGGCGATGCTGAGGGTTCCGATGGTGATTGCGGAGGTGGTTCCGCCGGGGTTGTTGAGGCGCGAGGCTGAAGAGGGTTTGGCCACCATGCGCGACCCGGACAAGAGCGCCGTGGTGGTGTGTACGCTGCCCGAAGAGATGCCCGCGAGTGAGACCGAAGAGTTGGTGCATATTCTTCGAACGGACTTGAAGCTGCCCATTGGAGCGATGATCGTTAACCAGCTTTTGTCCCCGTTGTTTGCAGGCAAGTACGAGCAAGCCCTGACCGCAGCGACCGCGCTTGAGAGCATCCCCGCGTGGGGCCCACTGGTGGACACTACCCGTTCGCGTGTGCACCGCGAGCAGCTGCAAAAGTCCATTCTCGAGCGGCTCGCCAAGCTCAACGCCCCCAGAGTGTACCTGCCGTCTATGCCCGTTGAGCGCATTCGGCGTGCGCAATTGCAAGGTCTCGCGAAGGCTCTCGCAGACGGCGGTATTTGAGATATCGTCGTGCTCCTATGAGCACGAGCGCAACCAGTCATCTGTTGGCCTTTGAAAAAGAAGGCTTCTATCTCGATCTAACGGCAAGCGACGTGGCTCATCCACCCGCGCAACCCTTGGTGGCCAAAGCGCATGAAGCGCTTGCCTTCATGGACGCCCTTGAGAAAGGGAGCGTCGCAAACCCGGACGAAAAGCGCATGGTGGGGCACTACTGGCTGCGCACGCCACAGTTAGCGCCCACCGAAGAGCTACGCACTTTGATCGAGCAGACACGCGACGGGATCGTGCAGTTTGCCAAAGATCTTCACAGCAAGAGCACGGTGGCTCCGAGCGG
The DNA here is from genome assembly GCA_031386385.1 of Myxococcales bacterium. Classification (GTDB taxonomy): domain Bacteria; phylum Myxococcota_A; class Polyangia; order Polyangiales; genus JANNCG01. The sequence goes on along the minus strand of JANNCG010001324.1, from coordinate 199 downwards.
CGATCGTTTTGAAAAGCTGTTGCTGGTCGGTATTGGTGGCAGCGCGCTGGGGCCACAGTTTGTCGCGCACGCGCTGACAAAAGGTCCAGCGGACCCAATGAGTACGTACTTTTTCGACAACACGGATCCTGTGGGATTTGACAAGGTTTTTGCAGCGATTGGCGCTGACAATCTCAAGCGCACCCTCACCGTGGTCGTC
>JANNCG010001304.1:0-1966 GCA_031386385.1 Myxococcales bacterium | reverse complement strand
GCGGATGCGCTTGATCGCAAACCACACCACACCAAACACCGACAACAATATCACCAGCAAAAACACCGGAACCGCGATCTCCCGATACGCACCCAACCCGAGCCGATCGATCGCAATCGCATTGCCTACCCGCGCGCGCAGCCACCCGCGAAACCCCGTCCGTTCACCCGCCTCAAAATCCGTCGCCGTCGAGCGGTTGCGAAGCGCGGCGGCCACCACCGCTTGGGGTGTCTCTACGACAGTCTGCGCGATCCCACCGTCGTTGCTCGCGCTCGAAGGACCTCCATCCGTGCCACCGGTAGCTGCAGCGAGAGCAGGCGCGGTGATCCCGATGTGATTGACTACTTCGCGCTCCCAGCCGCGCGAGGGACGATTGACCACGCCGCCTTCGGTGGCGACAAACATGGTTGACGATCCGCCACCGTCCAGGTTGATCCCTCGGTAGGCTCCGAGCTCGATCAACAGGTCTGCCATCTCGTACAAAGTACCGCCGTGACTTGTGGCTCTTCGCCCATCAACGGTCACAAGAATCACGGTCTTGCCGTCTTCGCTTACGCCCACGGCGGTGCGAGGCTCGCGCGCGTTGCGGTTCTCAAAAGCGTGCAATTCGTCTGAGACTCTTGAGCGATCGACAATCAGCGGTCGTCCCGAGACACCATCGGTGATCCCACGGCGACCGGCTTCAACGACGTCACTGGGCCGTGAGACCATGGCGTGTCCGTCACGAAGAAAAGCGAAAAACCCAAAGTCCGCATCGTCGCTGGACCACACCTGTCCGCCACCTGCGGCCAGACCTTGCGCGCCCTGAAGACCGCCCCAGAAGCCACCGTTGATCGCTGCGGCGAGGTTAGAATTTCGTGCGTATGTGCTCGTGGCCTTCCATCGCTCGCGCAAGGGAGTGCAACGAACCGACACCCCCGGAACATTCAGATCAATCACAAGCGCGTGAAACTCTGCGGGCGCTGGGGTTGTGCGGTGGAGGTGTCGAATTCCGGGGTTTGGTTGCGTCCAGATGTCCAACGCAAGCGCTTGCGAGGTCCCGAGCAAAACGGTCCAAAAAACGCCGAAAAATAACGACTTTTGAGCGCGTGCAGTCATAGGTTTTGAGAGTCGAGGCGACTCGCTCGGTGGGACGGTATGCGGGTCATAAGTCACATTGCGTTGCATGGGATTCAAGATGCTGTAAATACCACGCGTTTGTTCCGAAACGTCCGCATGATGTGCTGTGAGTCGATTTGTTTGCCATGAGCCAGAGCCAAAGCCAAATCTCGCCGAGCGGAACTGCCACACCCCTGGCATACCGTCAACCAACCCGCAATTCACACAGTGTTTTGGGAGCGGTTGCCTTCGTCCTGACGTTGTCTGCCTGTCCATCGCGCAGAACGCAAAACGCCGCACAGGTCGCAGATGCATCCCCAATTGTGGATGGGGTCGGCACGAATCCCACTGCCAACACAACTGTTGATGCAACTGGGACACCGTCGATCGTTGGCGCGAGCTTAGACGCCGGAGGATTTGCAGCCACTTCGAGTGACGCTTCCGCTGCGACCAGCACAGATGGGCTTTCTGCGGGCGCAAACTCACCGATGAGCTCGTTTTTGTCCATGGATGAAGGCGTGATTATGCGGCGGTTGTGTGGTGGAGCGATCGCGCGGATGCAACGCAACACCGGTGGGAGCACGCTGTCGTTTCGCGTGTGGTTTGCTGACGGTGGCAAGGGGCTGTTTAAGCCGCAACAGAGCAACAGTATCGCGAATTTTCGCGGTGAAATTGCGGCATATCGGATGTCACGGTACTTGGGGATGCACCGCGCTCCGCCGGCGTGTGGGAGGTTGATGCCGCGGGCGGATTTGCAGCGTGTAGCGGACGCTACGGGGGATGTGGCTTTTTCGCAGCGGGTGATGAGCGAGATTTTGGCGCGCGGCGAGACCGTGCCCGGAGCGATGATTTTTTGGGTTCCTGGTGG
>JANNCG010001294.1:0-2022 GCA_031386385.1 Myxococcales bacterium | reverse complement strand
CTCGCGACTGCGGAGGGAACCCTTGATCCCGCGCAAGTCCCGCCACAACGGGGAGCTGCCGTGGCGGTCGTGATGGCTTCGCATGGCTACCCGGCCAGCCCGCGCCTTGGGGATACGATCCATGGTCTCGGCCCGCAGACAGATGACCAGTTGACGGTCTTGCACGCAGGAACAAAGGCCACGCCAGAGGGCATCGTCACTGCGGGAGGGCGTGTCTTGACCATTTGCGCATCCGGCTCTTCGCTCGCTGAGGCATCCGCCAGCGCTTACGCAAAGATGGATGAAATTCAGTTTTCTGGCGCACAATTTCGCCGTGATATTGGCTGGCGTGCGTTGACCCAGGCAGCTGCAAAATTGCCACAATCACAACCGTAACGGTTTAGCCCTCAAGCCGCACATCGAGGAGTCCATCAAAACGGGCGTCTCCACGAACGACCAGACCCTTCACTCGGGGCGCCCCAACAAACACGACGTCCGGATGCCAAAGAGGAATCACCGGCAAATCGTCCGACAGAATGCGCTGCGCCTCGCGGTAATAACCCCTGCGCTGATCGACCGCTTGGGTTTGCGTAGCCGCATCAACCTGCGCATCAAATCGCGTATTCGAGTAGCGCCAGCGATTGCGTCCCGCGCGAGGATCGCGAAGTGTGGGCTGTGCTGCGGTCGCAAAGAGCGACCACAAGATGTACGGATCACTCACGTCAGGCGCCTGCATCATCGCAAAATCATAACGTCCCGCTTGCAGGTCAGCGAGCAAAACCGCGAGCTCACTTGGTCGCATCTCGACGTTGACTCCAACCGCGCGGAGCATCTCAGTGATCGCCACTGCGTTGCTCATCACAAACCGCTGATTGCTGCAGCGAAACAGCAGAGGAGCTCGTTCGGCCGCGGGCCAGTGAGTGTCGAGCAACTGTCGCGCTCGGCCGGGATCGTATGCAAAATCGGTCTCGGGCGCTTGGTACGCCCAGTGCGATGGCGGAAAAATTCCGTTCGCAACGCGAGCAAATCCCCCCATTTTTCCTTGCACAAGACCCACTCGATCAATCGCATGTGAGATCGCATGACGAACCTCGCGCTTTCGCAGATGTGGATGGTCGTTGCGAATGGGCAGATACACCGTCGCGACTCCAGGGGCTCGAGCGACCGTGAATTCTGGGCGCGACAAAAAAATGGGAAACAGCTCGGGCTTTACTTCCGCTACATCAGCTCGGCCGTGAAGCAGTCGAAGCGCCAACGTGTTGCTGTCTTTTACCGTGAGAAACCGAACACGAGTTGGTCTAGCGTCGTGTGGCGAAATAGCTGAAAATTCCCAAGCATTTCTGCGCAATGCTTGGACTCTTAGTGCGCCGTTTCCAACAAATTTTTGCTCGTTGCCCGGCTCTGCTGACACCTCGCGGGTGGCTGAATCTCTCGCCCGTACAATGGGCATTGTGAGCAAAAGCTGCAAAAGTGTGCTGGGTTCTTTGAGTCTGAACTCAATGGTATGCGGATCAATAGCACGCACGTCCGCGAGCACCCGTTGTGCAAGTGAACGATTCGGTGAGCCTACGGATGGGCTTAAGATTCCGGCATAAGTCGCGACCACGTCTGCTGCGGTGAGCGGCGATCCGTCGTGAAACTGCAGCGACTCGCGGAGGCGCACCCGCGAGACAAGAGGGTCCAGGGTGTCCATCGATTGCGCCAGTGATGCTTGATACTCGAGCGTCTGCGGATTGACGTCGTACAACGAGTTGTAGACCAACCGTGCGATGTTTGCGCTCAACGAATCCGTTGGAAATCGTGGGTCCAAATGCACCGGCTCGCTCTGCACCAAGACCGTAAGTGTATGTGGATCACGAGCTTCTGGTCGGCAGTGGCTCGCGGCGAGGGCCAGCCCACCACTTGCTAAAAACGATCTTCGATCCATCTCGCGGCTCACGTCTGGCCAACGACAATGCCAGAACGTGCCCCTCTGCGGCAATCAGCAACGGGCCCAATCCAGAGCGAAGGCCTCAGCGAGAACCAGCACTTCGCCGCCGTTGG
>JANNCG010001287.1:0-1546 GCA_031386385.1 Myxococcales bacterium | reverse complement strand
TCGGTTCTTGCTGCACGTTTCAAAATTTCACGCTGTTTGCGAGCAACTGATTCAGCACCACCGCGAGATTCCACTACGTGTCAATCGAGCTGCTCGGTTTAGCGTTCCTGGTGTGCCTGGTTGCGAAATCGAACGCAACCGCATGGCGTGTACTGGCACGCGTTCGGCGCTCGAGGGCTGGTACGCTCCGTCGCCGCCCACCGGATTCCAGGGCGCGAGCATCATGTTTATGGATCGCTCAATGTTTGGAGCTCAGTCGTGCTGGGTGTTTTCAAACGGATACTATCGTGCTCACGATTGGTAACGAGCGTGATGCATAGCAGAGTTGAGACCCCTAGCGCTCGTGGCGGTCCTGTCTACGCGAGTGGTCGTTATGCTTCGTCGAAACGCAAATCTATTGTTATTTATCAGCTCAATCGTTTGTCAGTGAATGTCCATCCCTGCTGAGTGCGCCGTGCACAACGGAGGCACTTGTCGTAGAGAAGACTGTCGATGGTGGACTCACAGCGCAGGGGCAAGCCCAAACTCAATTCAAAATCTCTCAACTCTCCAAACAACAGACCCACATTTGATCAGTTCGGAAAAAATTTATTGCTCTCGATTATTCGACGCAACGGGCACGTTGAGACGGAGCGAGAAGTGCGCTCCACGGTGAAGCGATTGGATCTCTATTTTACGCCGGACAGTCGTGCTCCCGAAGCACTGAGACCTGCGGGACTGCTCGCCGTCGTTGCGCGTGAGCCTGCCCTCATTGAGCTCTTTCACCGAGCTCCAAGTGAGTTGCAGTTGCTCGAATGCATGGCGAAACAGCTTGGCGATTATCTGCAAGAAGTGCGGTTTGCTGTTGCAGAACGCAAGCAACTGCGACGTTTGAAGGCTCAAGCAACAGAGGGCAAAAGCGTGGCCCGCTCGAGAAACCTCCCGCGGCTAGCGCTACCAAAGCCGCCAACGCTGTGGATCATTGCTGCGACTAAATCAGCGAAGGCGATGCAAGAATTGGGTGCTTTGCCGTTAGCTATGAATCCACCGAGAGCTGGATTTTATGCGCTTCGCAACCCGCTTCGCACGCACATGATCGTGGTTGATGAGCTTGATCAAACCGATGACACACTGATGCTTAGGCTGCTTGGTGCGGACGAGACGCTCCGCAAAGCACTCGAAGACTTGCGAACGTGTTCGCCCGAATCTTGGGAGGCAGAAGTTGCAGGACCATGGACGATGGATCTAAAGTTAGCGCTAGCAACGGACGGATCGCGACTTACGAAGGGACAACAAAAACTTATGAAAGAGATCGAGAAAACGGTGCGGTACTTCAGCGACATCCGAAAGCAAGACCGAGTCGAAGGCCGAAAAGAAGGCCGTGTAAAAGGTCGGCAAGAAGGTCGACAAGAAGGTCGGCAAGAAGGTCGGCAAGAAGGTCGGCAAGAAGGTGGTCTCGCGGTTCTTGTGCGGCTTGCGACGCGTCGGATGGAGCGAGAGTTGAGCCAGGATGAGCAAGCGAGGCTGGTTAACCAAGCGAAAAAACGTGGGATCGAAGCGCTCGAAG
>JANNCG010001264.1:0-7337 GCA_031386385.1 Myxococcales bacterium | reverse complement strand
CCCTGCGGGACACAGTGGCGCGCTCTCAATTTTGCGAACCAAGCGCTCTCGCTGAAGCCGATACTGCACCAAATCTTCGATGGTCAGAATGAGCAAGCCGTGTTTCGCCGCGAACTGTTGCAGATCCGGCAGACGCGCCATGCTTCCGTCTTCATTCATGATCTCGCAGATGACCGCTGCGGGTGAATGCCCAGCGAGACGGGTGAGATCCACGCTCCCTTCGGTATGTCCCGTGCGTTGAAGCACTCCGCCTTGTCGTGCGCGCAACGGAAAAATATGGCCAGGAGAGACCAAGTCCGTCGCCTTTGCGTTGGGTGCGCAGGCCGCTTTGATTGTCTGCGCACGATCATGCGCAGAGATCCCCGTTGTCACCCCTTCGCGTGCTTCGATGCTCACCGTAAACGCCGTGGTGCGTTGCGACTGATTCTCATCCACCATCATCGGGAGGGCTAGGCGCTTGACGTGCTCTTCGGTGAGTGTGAGGCAAATCAATCCACGTGCGTGCGTGGCCATAAAGTTGACCGCCTCAGGAGTGACCATATCTCCTGCCAGCACTAAGTCCCCCTCATTCTCTCGATCTTCGTCGTCGACGAGAATCACCATGCGACCGATACGAAGCTCGTGAAGAGCGGCTTGAACACGGTCCAGATAGGTTCCTTTTAGAGGCATGTTGCGCAGTTTCCTTTTCAGCGGGCTTTGAGAAATCCTGATCGTTCGAGCAGGTCTTCAGTGACGGTTGTCGCAGGTTTTGCAGGATAATTCTCTCCTGCATGGTGAACCATTCGCCATACATAGCGCGCGATGGGATCAATTTCGAGGTTCACACTGTCGCCAACTCGTTTTTCGCCAAACGTCGTGGCGCCCAGCGTGAACGGAACGAGCATCACCGAGAAGTCTCTCTCGCTTACGGTGTTGACCGTGAGACTGACACCATTCACCGCAATAGAGCCCTTCTCCGCTACAAACCTCAAGACCTCGGGAGGGGCCGAAAAATTCCATCGCTCGGCTTGATCGACAGGCGATCGCCCGCTGACCGTCCCCACAGCATCAACGTGTCCGGTAACAATGTGACCCCCAAGCCGATCACTCATTCTGAGCGCGCGCTCTAGGTTGACTGAATGACCGGATTGTCTTTTGCCAAGCGTCGAGCGCTCGAGAGTCTCAGCACTTGCGAGTGCAGAAAACCAGTTCGATCCAAACTTCACAACGGTCAAACAGATCCCATCGACCGCGATGCTTTCACCCAACGAATAGTCTGTAAAATCGCAGGCAATCTCAACGACAGCCTCTCTGTTTCGTTGCTCTATCCGAGAGACTTTACCGATCGTAGCTATGATTCCTGTGAACATCGCGCAGCTCCGCAGTGAGTTTAAAGTTGGTGCCAATGGGTTCAATCTTGCAATCACATAGCGTAGGGGCGTCGCTGACTTTGTCTGCACCTACGCCTCCGAAGGCGCCAAAGGCGTCACGTCCTCCAATTAAGATTGGTGCGAGATACGCGACCAACTGATCGCCGAGACGAGCATCCAAGAAAGAGCCATGGACCGCGCCTCCGCCTTCAACGAGAACCTCGACGATCCCACGTTCGCCCAACCTCGCGAGCACCTGACGCAGCCCAATTCGCTCGTTTTCTAGCGCAACGCGAAACACCTCAACGCCCAAAGCTCGCAGGGCGACCTCGCGCGATGCCAGAGCGTCTTGTGCACAAAATATCCAGACGCGCGCTTCGTGAGCGGTCTTCGCGAGCATACTGGTGGTAGGCGTGCGTAGTTGACTATCCAGTACGATCCTGGCGGGAAGTTGTCCGACGACTCGCACGTTTCTAGGTGTCAGTAGCGGATCGTCTGAAAGCACGGTCCCAACACCAACAAGCACGGCGTCTGTGTGCGCGCGCAAGCGGTGTGCGTCGTGTCGAGCCTCTTCGTTGGTGATCCACTTGCTGTCTCGGGTGTGTGTCGCGATTCTCCCGTCCATACTCATCGCGACCTTCAGAATCACCTGCGGAACTCCTCGCGTAACAAACGTCTTCCACGAAGCTACGAGCGACTCACACGACGCTACTTCAACACCAGAAGTGACAGAAATTCCCGCTTCAACGAGACTGGTCGCCCCGTTGCCGGTGACGTTTGGATTCGGATCGTTGAGCCCGAACACGACACGCGAGACACCCATCGCGATAAGCGCTTCTGTGCACGGCGGGGTCCTTCCGTGGTGGTTGCATGGTTCAAGGGTTATATACGCACTTGCCCCACGAGCCCGATCGCCAGCGGCCTTGAGCGCCGCAACTTCTGCGTGGGGGCCACCCGCGAATTCGTGCCACCCTTCGCCGACAACCGTACCGTCTCGAACAATGACGCAACCCACGCGGGGGTTCGGGGAGGGTTTTCCTCGTTCGGCCAGAGCGATTGCGTGCTTCATCCACCCCGAGTCCACATGACTTTGATGCTCGTTCACCCTCGTTGGTCTCCGCGATTTTTCAGGATCCCTGCGAGCTCGTCCATAAACTCATGCACGTCGCGAAAAGAGCGATACACCGAAGCAAATCGCACATAGGCAACTTCGTCGATGTCGCGCAACCGAGTCATCACCCGCTCGCCAATCTCTGTACTCGCGATCTCTTTGGCGCCAGACTCGCTTAACTCTCTCTCAATCTGCTCAATCATTGACTCGATCGTGGCCAGAGGTACAGCGCGCTTTTCGCAGGATTTTTTCAGCCCGTTGACGAGCTTGCTGTGGTCAAAAGGCTCTCGCCTGCCATCGCGCTTGACCACCAACGGGAGGGCCTCCTCGACCCTCTCGTACGTCGTGTAGCGGCGCTCGCACTTTGCGCACTCTCGCCTACGGCGGGTAACCTCGCCCCCTTGTGAGAGCCTCGTATCAATGACGCGATTCTCTAAATCGCTGCAAAATGGACATTTCATGACCGCAGTGGGGTGCTTGTAGAACTTTTCTACGTTTGAGACGAAATGAAAAAATGTGCTGAACCTGTTCCAAGGCTGTCAACCGTCGTAGCATCAAACACAGTCGAGTTGGTGCAACACCGAAACCCGTTTGTCCATGCTGCGGTTTTTGGTCTAAGATGCAAGACATAGCGCCGGAGTTTGTTTATTCAAGCGAAGGCCTGATCAGGTGAGAAATAACCGATGGCTTTTGAAGATTCAAACGGTCCCAAACAGGCTCCCTCACAATGGGGTAAAGGCATTCTGGCGTCAGCGGACCTTGAAAATCTCGCGGCAGACATTCGTCCGTCCTGGGAGGTTGGGATTGACAGTGACACAGAGAACACGTCGATTTCGAGCGCCCCAGTGTTTGGTCAGGATGTCGCTTTTACCGCCGCTGGGAGTGCCGCGGAGAGCGGTATTACGCCATCGATCTTGTTCGGAGCTGCGGACCTTATGGCCATGGCGGGGTATGGGGCTACGCCCGCAGCAACACCTTCAACAAACGCTCCTGCACAGGCTATAGCGGCAGTCGCAGCAAGCCCCCAAGCAAGTTTGAGTGCGCCGCAAACCGCGCCGCTTCCGACCTCTGCCGGTGGTTGGGGCGCTCCGATGGCGCCGGCCACAGCAGCGCCTTCCTTCGGCGCGAATCTTCATCCGATGCCAAGTGTGGCGCCCGCTGTTGAGCACGTCTCACAAGCTCCAATGCAGCAAGCTCCAATGCAGCAAGCTCAGGCAAACTCAATGGCCTCGGTTGCATTCGCGAAGACTGCGCCGAGTTTTAAGCCGCCAGCGCCAGCGCCGATGCGTTCGTCAACGGTGCCGTTTACGACGGTGAACGATTCTGCAGGAGGCGATGACATTGTCCTGCCGACAAACTCGCGTAAAGGTCTCTTTATTGGGCTCGGCGCGGTCGGTTTTTTGCTGCTCGGTGGCCTTGGAATTTACGCCGTCACAAGCGGCTCTCCTCCTGCGACGAACCTTGAGCGACCGTCGACAACACAAACAGCGCTCCCCAGCACAACGCCCTCGCAGGTGACGCAACCGGCAATCCCAACACCGACAACAACTCCGTCCATCACTGCGCCGGCAGTGCCGAGTCCTCCGACCACCCCGATGGTTGCGAACCCCGTTGCCGTTGTGCAGGCGCCGGTTCAACCACCCGTACAGCCTGTTCAAGTTCCCGTTGCGCCGACGCAACCGGTCGCCGCACAGATTCCCGTGGCAGCGGCTCCGCATAATACCGCGCTGGTGCTTCCCGCTGCGCCGGTCGTCCGCAACACGCAAGCATCGCTTCGACCCACGCAGGCAGCGGCCTCACCCACTGCGGGAGCTGCCTCCACCGCCAACAATGCGACGGCTGTTGTTCGGACAACAAACACCACGGCAACGAACACGCGGGCAACCGCTGGATCAACGAGCTCCGCCGCGACCGGAACCTCCAGTTCTCCAACGACGCGGACCCCGTCCACTGGGCGCACTCGTTCTGCGGGATTCGTTGCCTCTGATCCGTACGCAACGCCTGCAACACCTGCAACACGACCTGCGACGGGTCGTCGTCGCAATTCGGGATTTGTCTCAAGCAGCCCCTACTGAACCCGCAATGCTCGAAGTCGTTTGACCAACACACGAATAACGGACTCTGCAAGGGGACCGTTTTCGCGCAGGGTCTCGACAAAGTCTTCTCGCGCGATTTTCAGAATGACGGAGTCCTCGGTGACTTCGGCTTGATCCGATCGAACGCTACCATCAAGGACAGAGAGCTCTCCAAACGCTTCTCCATCCCCATACTGTTCGAGCGTGCCTCCGACGGCCTTGGTCTGCACGTTTCCGTCGACGACGACATACAACGAGTGCCCCGTATCGCCAGCGCGAAAGAGAATCGTGCCCTTTGGGCAACGAGTCACCTCGGCGGCACGGGCGAGGGCCATGAGATTCTCGGGATCGACCTCAGTAAATAGCGAAATTCGCTGCAAATAAAGCACTTTTTCAAGTGTTGTGTACATATCATCCTCTGGGAGCATTCCGGACTGTTCAGTCCGAAGTACAAATTCGACGTAGTGCTGAACGTGAGGGTCTGGGTCATTTCGGAGCGGGATCACACGCTCTCGCCAAGCGAGAGTTTTAAACGTCACCTCTACCAGCACTCCCAACTCACGAACCGTCGGATCGGTCGAAGACAGTGCCTCCGTAAGAACTCGATCTGTCAGACGAATTCCAAGAAATTGTGCGGCATCAAGTGCGAGAATTTTTGCAAATGTCTCTGGCAGGTTCCACAGATTTTGCACAAATTGGTTGGCGCTACCGGGAAGTGAACCAACGGGCGCAGTCACTGGATGCGAGCGCATCGCTAAAAACCGATCCAAGCATTGCGCAAAAATCTCAGAGACGTCTGGAGTGAAGACGTCATCTAGAACCTCAATTGCGCGTGCTCGTCGTTGCGCGTCTTGGTCAAACACTGCCTCGCGCACGGGTTCTATTCGACTCCCTCCCGCCGGAGAAAGCTCGGCAATTCGCAGCACACGGACCAGCGCTTTTCTGAAGCGGCCCGCCATCCAACGATCGAGAATAATCATACCGAATGATGCTCGAACGGCGTCATATTGCGAAAGCGACTCTCTCAACATCGACAACTCGCGCACCATCTCTTCGGCCGCTTGCGTCTCCGGCAATGCAGGGGCATGTCCTGCTCGATGCATGCGAGAAGCGGAGGCCAATACCTTCTGGCGAATCCATTCATCCGGGTCACGCAAATGCACAATCAAGGCGCGAAATGCTTCTTTTGTTGCGAGCTGTGCGAGCACCCTCGGCAGGTGGAGCCTGAGATTTCTTGGAGCCTTAGTGTCGTCAAGCAGCGCGCTCACGAGGCCACAAGAGGACGGACCGACACGAAGCACCGCGGTGGTCGCCGCTGACAATGTGCTGGGGCTTTCGAGCGCGGCGACAATTTCTGGCAGCAAAACAACTCCCGACGAGGCAGCCGCTCCGATGGCCGCTCGACGTACAGCCATGTTCTCATCGTGGATTAACCGCTTCACAATCCGAACAGCGCCCGGAACACCTGGAGTCCCCAAGATCTCCATCGCCTTGCGACGAAGCTCTGCGCTAGGACTCTGGCTCCAGAGCTCAAGCAACGCGCCAGAGCGCAACATGCCCTCTAACGCGCCATGCTGCAACAGCGCGATCATCACCGACTCTTGCACATCGACACGTGGATCTTCGAGATGGCCTTCAAGTCGGGCCACGCATAGCTCTCCGTTAAGCTGAGCATAAGCGTGGACTGCCGCCACGGCCACACGGGTGTCCGGGTCATCAAGAGCGTGTTCAACCAGAGGTTTAAGGCTCCCGTTATCAATTCGAGGGGCGAATCCGATCGCGACCATCCGAACCTCTGGCTCTGGTCGGGCATACCAATGGGCGAATTCTCCGCGAGCGGTCTCGACGTCCGCATCCACGAGCTGTTCAATTGCGAAGTTTGCGATCTTTGGTGCGTCATTGCGAGCTGCCCGAATGAGCGCCTTGCGACTCGCGGCCTCAAACACTGGCGCTGTCCCCACCTCAACGCGTCGACGCTGCAGCGACTGCTCCAGAGTCGCAACATAACGTCGACGTACAACTGGAACGAGCGCGATCCACAGCCCAATCAATGGCAATACGAACCAACTCTGCCGTGCGATGGCCGGCAGTGAATTGGGGGTGTTTATGACACCAAGCAATAGCACCGCGACCCCCGCGAGAGCGTATCCGATGGGTTTGACTGCCGCTTCAAGTGTCGCACGAGCGGCGTCGCGATCTCGCTCAGCCAAGGGAAAATACAACAACTGTACGGTCGCTTCAAAGATCGAAAACTGCACAGCGTTGTCGGAGATTTTCACGAGCGTTGTGGCAAACACGCTGGGCATCGCCACAAGCACAATGTTGGCCGCAGCGTAGCCAATGGGCAAAGCGAGCAAACCACCAGCAACTCCGAATCGTCGAAGCAGTGGACGAGTGACAAACACTTGAAGCAGCAGCCCCACGATGCCCATCGTTGCGTAGTACCGAGCCATGAAGAGCGCGAGCTCGTCACGAGACGGATGGGTCAAACGCGCAGCCGATTTAAACTGAAAGTCTCCAATGTTGACCGCGATAAATCCAAGCAGAATGATCGCTGCGATGGATCGAACATACGGAGATTTGAGCGGAGCGAGAATACTGCTTGTGGACGGCCCGGAGGTCGCAACTCGAATCGGAAGAGCAAACTCGCGGACGAGCCAATAGACAAATCCGGTCAACAAGACGCACAAACCGGCGAGCGCAAACAGAAGGTTTTCGGTTCCTACTGCGGCCACAAAGCTTCCAGCCCCCAGACCACAGAAGACGACACCAACGATGCGCCCCATGCCAATGACGCCAAAT
>JANNCG010001260.1:0-1994 GCA_031386385.1 Myxococcales bacterium | reverse complement strand
CTGAGGGGGATGCCGGGGTGATGTACGGACAACTATTGCAGGCAGATCTCGCTCGCATTGGGATTAGAATTCGGCTGCGATTTGCCTCGTTTCCTGTGTTTTTGGACACCACTCAACGCCGTCACGCAGTGGGTCTCTCTTTCGGCGGATGGAACATGGACTACCCAGACCCCGCTAATTTTATCGAGACCCTCTTTCACTCGCGCAACATCGCGGACGAGCACGCGCAGAACCAGTCGTTTTATAGCAACCCTGCCATGGACGCCCTACTCGATCGGGCGCGTGTAGAGCCGGACCGAGCAGCACGAATTCGCATGTACCAAGAGGCCGAACGGATGCTTGTCGCCGACGCGCCGTGGGCCTTTTTGTTCGCCGCCACGCGCATTGAGGTTGAGCAACCGTACGTCCACCGTGGCGCACGAAGCGCGGTGTATCCACACGACTTTCGCAACACGTGGTTAGACCTCCCGCTCAGGCCCTTCACTGGAGGTGCGCGATGATTCGGTTTTTGCTTCGTCGATTGCTCGCGGTCCTCGCGATCATGTGGGCGGTGTCGACCTCTACGTTTTTCGTCACCCTCAAGCTTGGCGACCCGGTGACGGTGTTGCTTGGGCCTCGTGCCTCTGCGCGCGACCGCGAGCATGTCCGGGTGTTTTATGGACTCGATAAGCCCACGTATGTACAATACGGACGCTATATGAGCCGGCTGGTCCGTGGCGATCTGGGGATGTCGTACCGGTACCGAAGGCCCGTGGCGTCGTTGATTGGCGAGCGGTTTCCCCGCACGTTGTTGTTGGCGATCTTGTCGATTACAACCGAGGTGATCCTGGGGGTCGCGCTGGGTGCGTTTGCAGCCGCGCGCAAGGGGACGCGTGTGGACTCAACGATCATGGCGGCTTCGTTTGTCACCATGAGCCTCCCGACGTTTGTCACCGGAAAGCTCTTCTTGATGGGCCTGGCCTACTATGCAGGGCTGTTTCCGATTGGCGGGTACGGGGTGACGATGGCCGATCACCTGTATCACGCGGTGCTTCCGTCGCTGACCATCGCGCTTATCTCGACGGCTGCGTACGCGAGATTGTCGCGCAATGAGCTGGTAGAGATCTTGCAAAACGACTACGTACGCACCGCGCGTGCCAAGGGGCTGAGCGAGCCGGTGATTGTGATTAAGCACGCACTTCGCAATGCGTTGCTGCCCATTGTTACTTCGTTGGGACTCTCGTTTGGGGCGCTATTTACCGGCGCGATTGTGACAGAGGCGATCTATGCGTGGCCCGGGCTGGGGCGCCTAGCGTATGAGTCCATCGCGGGCTTGGATGTCCCCGTGATCGTCGGGTGTGTGCTCTTCGCGAGCTTCGGAATCCAGCTCGGAAACTTCTTCTCCGATATAGCTTACGCGTTTTTGGATCCGAGGATTAGGCACCAGTAGAGGATTGAGCCCGATTGGCTGCTTCAGGCTGTTGCCCGCGCAGTTGACGGAGTATATTTGGCACTGGCCTGCATTCACGAAAGAGAGAAGTTGATGAGTAAGGTATTGCCCTTTCTTCGAAAACTAGCACTTTTGGCGCCGCTCCCACTCGTGGGATGCACAACGCCGGTGGTCGCTGATGGGGGAGGCTCCAGCGATGTCCAGATGGCGTGGCAGGACGCCACGATGGACGCCACTATGGGTATCGACATTCCGAACCCCGAACGGTGCGATGGGTTCAACAACATTCCCGACGGTGGTTATGGCCCATTGTATGTGTTCACTGGTCTTGCAGGCGACAGTGGCGTGAGTGAAGGGGGATTCAACTATGATAGCCTCTGCGTGATGACCATCGCTCCCCACGCGTATAGCCTCTGCAATCAGCCAGGGTTTCGTTGTGGGATTGTCGGAGCGTCGGGGGCCTATGAGTGCACCGAGGGTTGTCCACACATTTGGGCGCGCACAAGCAGCGGAGGCCCCCTGCAACCTCCTGCGCTCGCCTAGCTTTCATCAAGCACGAGGCGCT
>JANNCG010001236.1:0-2787 GCA_031386385.1 Myxococcales bacterium | reverse complement strand
ATTGGACGTGGTGGCGCGACCGCCCGTGCCTTACGCCAAGTTGTTTCGGCGGCATGCACCGGCGAAGGCCCTCGCGTGTTGTTGGACATCGTCGAAGACGACTAACTTTTCAGTCCCATTCTATCTCGCACAAGACGGTCGGACTTCACCGCGAAGACGCGGAAGGATTGCGACATCCGCGTGAGATTTTATTGGCAAGGTGCTAACAGCCATCGGTCATGCAATTGAAACCTGCTGCTCAGACCGCGATCTCAGACAAAGTCGTCCTCGGCGTTGTAACCAAGCCTCATGGCGTCCGTGGCGCCCTACGCGTGAAGGTGTTTAACGACGACACAGAGCTCTTGTTTGCAGGACAACTACTTCGCGTGTCGCAGCCAGAGAGCGCGGTCGAGGATTTTATTGAGTGCTCAATCAGCGATGCACATCCAGCAAACGACGTGTGGATTCTCAAGCTCGATGGCGTGGATTCGATTGATGAAGCTGAGTCGCTAAGGGGCGCGGAGCTCTGGGTTGAACGCAGTGTGTTGCCCGAGCCTGAGTCGGACGAGTTCTACTTTATTGAAGCGCCGCTCATGACCGTTGTGGATGAAGCGGGGACTTTTGTCGCGAAGGTTATTCGAGCACAGAGCTATCCCTCCACCGATGTGGTGGTCTGTTTGCTCGACGGCGCTGAGGTCGAGTGGTCCCTCGCCGCCGGGGTGTTTGTCGGATTTGATCGCGCCGCTCGCACACTGATTATCAGCTCGGAGTACTTGCAAGATCATCGCGAACAGACGCGCGTTGAAGCGGCTGCTGCGGCGGTCGTCGCGGCGGAGAAAGCGGCCAAGCAGGGCGCCTGATGGATATCTTTGTCCTCTCACTTTTTCCTGAAATTCTTCATGGTTTAGCGGCCGCGAGCATCGTCGGTCGCGCGGTCCAAGAGGACAAAGTGCGGTTTCATTGGGTGCAGATTCGGGACTACTCAACCAACAAACACCACACCGTGGATGACTCTCCCTACGGGGGCGGAAGCGGGATGGTGATGGCCGCACCTCCTTTGGTGGCTGCGATCGAGGCGGTGCAAGCAAAGAGTCTTCATCGCCCACACACTATTCTTCTATCGCCGTCGGGCTCACTTTTTACGCAGCGGACTGCAGAGCGTCTCGCTGCGCTCCCCGCGTTGAGTTTTGTCTGTGGCAGATACGAAGGGATCGACCAGCGCGTCAGTTCGTATGTTGACGAGGAGCTCTCGGTCGGAGACTTTGTCCTGACGGGTGGAGAGCTTGCGGCGGGCGTGATGATCGACGCGGTTGTGCGTTTGTTGCCCGGGGTCCTGGGCAACAATCACTCGTCGTTGGACGAGAGCCATAGCGCGACAGGGACCCTTGAGTACCCGCAATTTACCAGACCATCGGTGTTTCGCGAGGCGACAGTTCCCTCGGTGTTGTCCAGCGGCGATCACCAGCGGGTTGCACGTTGGCGCAAATGGCAAGCGCTGCGCCGAACGCGCGAACGTCGACCTGATTTATTTGCGAAGCTCGGCCTGAGCGAAAAAGAGTTGGCTTGGCTCGACCAAGAAGAACCATAAGGAAGAAGTGATTCGATGGGACGCGCATATGTGGCGCTGCTGCACCACCCGGTGAAAGCTAAAGACGGCTCGATTATCACAACCTCCGTCACCAATCTGGATGTTCACGACATCGCTCGCCAAGCCAGAAGTTATGCTCTGCAGCGCTACTTCGTCGTGACCCCCATTGCCGCTCAGCGAGCGCTTGTGGAGCACATCACGGGCTACTGGCGTGAGGGAGATGGTCGGCAACGGGTCCCTGAGCGCTCAGAGGCCCTGTCGCTGGTAGAGGCAATAGCGTCCCTCGATTTGGCGATCGAGGCGGTGCAGCGGCTTGAGGATGGCAAGGCGCCTTTGTTGGTGACCACTGCGGCGAAGGGAGCTCGCTCTACCACTTCGTTTGTAGACGCGAGTACGCAGCTTCGCGCAGAGGAGCGGCCGTCGCTTATCGTGTTTGGCACGGGGTATGGACTCTCTGACGAAGTTTTGCACCGCGCCGAAATGCACCTCGCGCCGATAAGACCTGGGGTCTTTAACCACCTTCCTGTGCGTGGTGCGGCGGCGATCGTGTTTGATCGGTTGTTTGGAGACCTCGGTGCGCCGCTTGTGTGAGGAGACCAGAATCATGCAAAGGCGAAATACCGTCGATCTGCGTACCTCTGTCGTTGACAATGGGGCGTGGTGCGTGGTTTCTTTCCGCCCCGATTTCATAACTGCTCTGGCAGTGCGAAATGCATAAAGAAAAGTAAGTCATGGGCAGCCAACATCCAATTATCGAAGCTCTGCACGCAGAGCGCATCGCCAAATCCGTAAAAGACGCGTTTCGCCCAGGCGACACCGTCCGCGTTCACTACAAAATTATTGAAGGCGACAAAGAGCGTATCCAGGTCTTTCAAGGCACTGTGATTCGTCGTCGTCGTGGCGGAGTCGGAGCGACCTTCACGGTCCGCAAGATCTCGTTCAACAACATCGGTGTTGAGCGTATCTTTCCGACGCATTCGCCACGTATTGACAAGGTTGAAGTCCTTGCGCGTGGAGCCGTTCGTCGCTCCAAGCTCTACTTCTTGCGTGAGCTCGAAGGCAAAGCAGCGCGTCTTAAGGACGTTCGTGACAAGGCTGCTCGTGAAGTTGCAGCCGAGACCGCAGCGACCTCTCGTTAAGCGCATTGTGCTAGTCCTTACGAACTTGTCGTTCGAAGGGAGCTGCCCATAAATGCGTTTGAATCGTGACTATATTATCCG
>JANNCG010001222.1:0-2241 GCA_031386385.1 Myxococcales bacterium | reverse complement strand
GTCGCGAGCGAACTTATCGCTCGGTGGCCAATATTTTTGGGGCGATCGCAAAGCAAAATCAAAACCGCCTCGTGCTTCAGATCGAGGACCTGCAGTGGCTCGACGACGCCACCATCGCGGCGCTGAGATGGGCGCTTGAAGAGCCATCGGTGACGCAGTTATTTGTACTCGGTCTCGGACGACCGGAGGTGGCCAAGCAGTGGCCTCAACTCTGGGCGGCGTCTGTGCTCAACACGATTGCTCTTCAGCCGTTGATGCACGCTGAGACGGAGGCTTTGGTTCTCGCCGCAGTGAGCAGTGGGCTTTCTGCTGAGCGAACCGCGGCGATCGTCGAGCGATCCATGGGCAACCCGCTGTTTGTAGAAGAGCTCGTTCGGCTTGCTCAGAGCCCCGAAGAAAACGAGCTCCCGCTGGCGATTCAGGCAGCATTTCAGGGCCGACTCGACGCCCTGCCCCACACCGTTAAGCGCGGCGCAATGGTCGCGAGCGTCCTGGGAGCTGCCGTGTGGCCCGATGCACTCACGACCATGCTCGCGGATACAGGCTCGGACGCAGACGCGGTCCTCGCGGCGCTGACACACAGCGAAATTTTGGTCCACCGGCAGCGCGCTCGACTGGGTCGGCGGGGCGAGTTTGTGTGGCGCCATGCGCTGTTGCGAGAGACCGCATACGCGATGCTCTCGTTGCAAGAGCAACAGACGTTGCATGGGTCCGCCGCTGAGTGGCTTGAGCGGGCCGGCGAGCGAGACTCGGCGGTCCTCGCAGAGCATTACGCCCGCGCCACAAGCAACGCTCGGGCGGCGCTACTCTACTGCGCGGCGGCTCGCACGGCCCTGCGCGAAGGGGCCAACGATGCAACGCTCGCTCACTGTGAACACGCGCTCGACCTTGACGCGCTTGAGCCCGAGATTCGCGCGCAAATTCACAGCCAAGCCGCCGCTGCTGCACATCGTACGGGGCGCTACGCGCAGGGCCTTGAGCACTCTGAAGCCGGGCTGCTGTGTGCGCCCACTCGGACACTTAAACTCGTGTTAAGTGCGCAACGGGCGCTCACTCTTCGGCGGTTTGGACGCGTCGACGAGAGCGTTGATTTGCTGCTCGCGATTCTTCTCGCGGAGAGCAAAGAGCGCGATGGGGCAACAGCAGAGACTCGCGCGGCGCGGGTCGCTTGTGAGCTTGAGTACGCATGGGCTGATATCCATCGGATGCGCTGGGCCGAGGCCGAAACTCGGACGCAGCGCCTCGTCGATGAGCTTGATTCATCCACGGAGGACACATTAAGGCTCGCGGCACGCCACGCGCTCGCACAAGCGCTTCACGGCGGTGAGAAGCTTGAGCCGTCGCTCAGAGAGCACCGATGGGTCGTTGAGACTGCTGAGCGAATGGGGCTTCGTTGGCGTGCTGAAGGTGCTCGCGTGGGCCTGGGGCAAGTCCTGCTCGCGCTCGGCCTCACCAGCGCGGCCTTGCGTGAGCTCTCCATCGCCATTGAGCGGTCACGCGCCGGTGGGCTTCCGAGCACTGAGGCTTTTGCCCGACATCATCTCGCGCGTGCGCTGTTACGAATGACACGGGTTGTTGAAGCGCAGCAAGAAAACAAGCGCGTCGCTGAGCTCGCGAGGACGCTGCAAAACCCACTGCTTGTGG
Organism: Myxococcales bacterium; assembly: GCA_031386385.1. GTDB lineage: Bacteria > Myxococcota_A > Polyangia > Polyangiales > JANNCG01. Next base: position 597 of record JANNCG010001222.1, on the reverse strand, counting down.
CGATCTCTGACAGCTTTGAGGCCCTGATCGCGCTTGAGCAAGCGCGCTTTGAAGACGCTTCCGTGTCAGCGCAGCAAGCCCTCAGCCACGTGCACCTTCCGCGAGGTTGGCGTGCGGCGGCGCTGGCCGTTGAGGCGAGCGTTTGGGTGGCCCGAGGCGAGTCTGCGTTTGCACGGGAGAGCACTGAGCGCGCCGTCGAGGCGATGGCCGAAGGGGGCGAAGACGAGGGCGATGAGTGTGCGCTACGTGCGGTTGTGTCGGTGTGCAAAGCGATCGGTGTAGTGGCGCTCGCGCAGAGCGCTCTCGCTGCGGCACACCAGCGATTTGCGCAACGAATCGAGCGGATCCAAGATGGGGGTCTGCGTGCAAATGTGCGGGCACTTCAAGTGCAGGTAGTCGGAATTGTGCTATGATCTTCGCCGATGCTAAACGGCGACAATCACACTGAGAATCACGGTCCCCAATCACTGCCTCCAGAGGCTTACTTCAAAAATGAGCTGATCGGTCGGCTTGAGCGAATGAAGCGTGCGCAGCGCAACAGCGCGGCTCCGACGTTGAACGAGCGAATCCATTCGCTGCAGCAACTGGCGGCTTCGG
>JANNCG010001219.1:0-5166 GCA_031386385.1 Myxococcales bacterium | reverse complement strand
GCACACCCTTCGTGTGCGACAATCGTCTGTTGCAGTTCTTCAATCGTGCGTCCCACGGGAGCGAAGACGTTCTTTGACGCCCAGCTTGCGAGCGTGCTGGGCTGCACCCTGTCGTCCAGGATGGGCTCTCCGTGCGCGTGCATCGTCCATCGACCGGGGGCAGTCTCGGTGTCGGGCGCAACGCGCAACACGCCTGGGTCGAGCGCGCTGGTGTCAATCTCTTCACTCTCAACAACACGCGGCATGTCTGGGCTGACAGTCACCGCGGTGTGGTACTGCGATGAGCCCGAGCCGTACTGAGCCTCAAGCGCTTGCTCCATTCGAAGCGCCATCGCGTCTTGGCCGGCCCGAACAAAAGCCTCTTTCGCTTTTGCATACTCGCTCAGCCGAGACCAGCAAAGACCCAAGTATCCCCAGGCTCTCGCGTGGTTTGGATCACGCTCAATGACCGGCAGCAAGTGCGCGATCGCCTCTCGAAGCTGCGCGGTTTTAAGGTAAGCGAGCGCGAGGTTAATTCTCGGTGGCAGACTGTCCGGAAACTGCTTCACGATCTCTTGGTAAAGCTCAATTGCGCGTGGGTACACACCGAGCTTGAAGTACAGCTTGCCCAACAGATCTTGTGCGGCTGGGTCCTTTGGCTGCATCCGCAGCGCCGAATCAAGCGACGCCCGCGCTGAATCAAGCCGTCCATCTGCGAGGGACTCGCTGCCCTTATAAACGTGATAGAGAAAGTCTTCGATGTCCGCTGAGGGAGAATGCCGCCCGGTTGCCAATTGATTTCTGCGGCGGAGTGTAGCGGAAATTCACCCATGATTGTACGCTGCATTGCGTGAGTGTTGTTTTGTTGCTGCCACTGCTTGCTCAGCGAGTCCGAATCGATCGCCCGCCTCCGGGCACACTTCGTCGTGGATGGCTGGGATTTGACTCGCCAAACACCTCCACTGTCTTGCTGATTATCACCGTTGTGCTAACGGTGGCGATCGTCGGATCGGCGCTCTTTCAATTGTACAAATCGTACCGAAGCCAACGTCGGGATTCATGACAACCAACGGCTCTTCGTCGGTCCGAAAGTTCGTCCTGGTGACGCTCTTGGCGATCGTGGTGTACACGGCGTTCGTCCTCGCCTCTGATGTCCGTCAGCTGCGAGCGCTGCTGTCGCACTTTGAGTGGCTCACCTTTTTCTGGGCCTTATTGCTGGCATTTGGCAACTATCTTTTGCGCTTCGGCAAGTGGCAGTACTACCTTCGATCACTCTCAATCGGAGCCCGCAACGACCCATCCACGTCCGGATTTGTGCCCATCCCGTGGTTTGAGTCGCTGACGATCTTTCTCGCGGGGTTCTCGATGAGCCTGACACCGGGCAAGGCCGGCGAGGTCTTTCGAAGTGCTCTGTTGCTCAGCGCCCGCGGGACCCCCATTGAGCGCTCAGCCCCAATCGTTATCGCAGACCGAGTCACCGATTTGCTCGCGTTGGTCGCGCTGGTCGGGATCGGGAGCCTACAGTTTAAAGGTTATGGGTGGATCGCGGTCGCGGCGACCGGGCTGGTGGGCGGCGTGATCGTCTTTGTGTTTGTGCGGCCGTTTGCAGAGCTCGTGTTTCGAATTGCGGCTAAGATTCCGGTGGTATCAAAGATCTTACCGAAGATACGCGCCGCGTACGGTGCACTGCAAACGGTCATGACGCCTCGGGCGGTGGTCTCAATGACCGCAGTGTCTGTGGTTGCGTGGGGGCTTGAGGCGCTGGGGCTGTGGTTTATTCTCGCGGGCCTGGGGCAACGCACCGCAGTGGCTGTGGCGTTTTTTGTCTATGCCACCTCGACCATCGCCGGCGCGCTTGCGATGCTGCCCGGCGGACTTGGCGGCACCGAAGTGGTCATGCGAACGATGCTCGTATCGCTCGGAGGACTGGCGGTTGCGCCAGCGGCCGCGGCGACGCTGTTGGTTCGGCTGGCGACGCTCTGGTTTGCGGTGCTGATAGGCTTTGTGGCGCTCGCGTTTGTACGGTTGAAGTACGATCGCCAGATGGCCACCGAACCATCAGCTGAATCGAAAGCGTCCCCCACAGGCCCTCTAAACAAACACTAAGCTTTGGGGTCAATCTTCACGACCACGCAGCCTCGCACTAAGCGCACCAGCAGCATGATGGCGGTGCTCGCGGGTGCGCCGACTGGCGTTGGGAGGATCATGATTTCAACTGGAAGATTCAGCGATGACTCGGAGTCATCTGCGCCATCCGCGAACTCAACCACACGGCGCCAACCGCCCATCCGGCCTCGCTCAAGCACCGTGCAACGATCGTAGGGTTGGTCATAAACAGCCGCGAAAAGTACTTGATTTTGGGCGGCTAGACACAGCCCAGACTGCAAGAGTGGTTCGGTGACAAAGGACTCTCCGCCATCAACGCTTACGGAGCCGGGACCGCGCTCGAAAGCAAAGGCGATCAACTGTTGATCACGAACGGACGCGACGGTGACAACGCGCGCGGCGCTCTGTGTGCTGCCGTCATGGCGAGCAAAACGGTCCTTTCGTGACGCAAAGAGCTCCGCAGCGCGCGGCTCTGCGATCACGGTGGTCGGAGGCGGCGGTGATTCTGCCAGCGAAAACGCAGGAACCATCGCGCCCAAGGTCGCACTCACCTGCTCCAGTGGACCATCTTCGTCATCTGCCACATCTCGCTCAAGCATCGGATGAAGCACTTCGAGCATGGACACCATATCCAGGCCCTCGTCGTCGTGCGCCGCCGAGAGCGCTGAGAGCTCAACGTCAAGCGCTGCGTCGAGCTCAACGGTCTCGTTGTCGATCCACGAAGGGCCACCGTTTTCAAATTCGGTCACGCCAACATCCAGCACGTCGGGCGAGTCTTGATCATGTTCTGTCAGCAAAATATCTGGAGCTGCGACAATCACTAGGTCTTCGCTCTCGCGGTCATCAAGCGACCCCTCCACGGTTTGCATCACAATGGGCTCAAGCTCAAAGAGCTCTTCGGGCTCTTGCAGCGGTGGCGCGGGGCGCACGATTTTTTCAGTTGCTATCATTCGCCAACACGATCGCTCTCGGTTCGCTTCAGTTTCGCCAGCACTAGCTTCATGTCGTCCCAGGTCTCTCTCTTCGCAGCCGGCGTACGCAACAGATACGACGGATGCCATGTCACTAACAACGGAGTGTCTTGATAGGCATGCCATCGACCTCGAAGACGGGTCATCGAGTCGGTGCGACCCAACAGAAAGCTCGCTGCGGTCTTGCCCCACGCGACCAAAATTTTTGGCCGCACGATCTCAATTTGCTTGAGCAGATAAGACCCACACTCCGCCGCCTCTGTTGGCTCTGGAACACGGTTTGACGGCGGTCTGCATTTGGCCACATTTGCGATGTACACATCGTCACCCGTCAGCCCCATCGCGGCGATAATCTTGTCCAGCAGTTGACCCGCAGCGCCAACAAACGGCACGCCGGTTTTGTCCTCATCGGCGCCAGGGGCTTCTCCGACAAAAAATAACTCTGCGTGCGAATTTCCGCGATGAAAGACGGTCTGCGTGCGTTTCTCGTGCAGCACGCAGCGGGTGCAGCTCGCCGCGTGTTCGGCCAGTACTGCGAGCGCCACCCGACGATCCGTGATCCCATCCACTAACGGAATCTTCTCGCTCACCACCCTCGGTGCTGCGTCGATTCGCAGCAGCGGGGCAGCACTCGCCTCCACCGTACGTGCCGTTGCGAAAGGAGCAGGGGTTGGAGCGCGTTCTGCGGATTGAGGGACCACCATCTGCGCTGGCGCTTTCGCTGCGACTTGCACGGACGATGGCACGATTGCTGGGACCATTGCTGGGACCATTGCTGGCAACGAGACCGCCACTGCGTCAGCGGCGAGGCTCACAGACGACCCAACGCCTACGCCGGCCTGACCTGCAGTCTCAACATAAGTAAACGCGGGCATCACACCGTCCCGAGCGACCCAGTCACCCGAGCCTTCGCGCGCATAGTCGAAGATCGCGGAAAAGCCTCGAAGCAAATTTGCGAGCTCAGTTCGGTCGTCCGTCATCGCCAGATCCAGTTGTGCTTCAACACCATAAACAGTGATAGCGATAAATCATCGTTGTGTGAAATTTGCTTCTGCCGATAAAAAAGAAAACAACGAATGATCGTGTGATGCTAGTGGCCGAATTTCGTGCTCACTGCGCATCGGAGCCGCTTGAGGTAGCTCAACTCAGGCCCCACTTACGTGATGTCCGTCCATGCACTCTTGTACAAATCACCACCGCACTGCCATTCATCGACACGCCCAAACGAGCCATCAAACTCCGGGCCGTTTGTCTCGATTTTTATCGACCGCCGTGCTGCTTCTCTGCACCCAGTGCAAAGCTCCGGCGCCCTACAACAGTGACGAAACACCTGCAAAAATAGAAAGATTTCGCGTTGGGCCTATTTCACTTCAGACGATCTCAGTTGGGGCTAGCGACCTCTCGACCATCCTTGTCGTGCACGGCGGGCCTGGTCTGGACTCTAACTATATGCGGCCCTGGTTTGACGGCTTGAGAGACCGCCGGCACCGGGTCTTGTACGTGGACCTCAGGGGTCATGGCCGCAGCGACTCGCCTCCGGACTCTGAGGGATACACGTTGGGTGCGACTGCAGGTGACCTTGCAAATTTGCTGCAACAAATCTCGCCTGCGGAGCCCGTAGTGGTCATTGGACACGACTTTGGCGCGGCTGTAGCTTTGACTCTCAGCGCGGCTCATCCCGAGCGAGTGCGCAAGCTGGTGCTGGTGTCACCATTGCGAGACGGACTGCAAATTCGCTCGATGGGTGCGCGGACGCGGGCTGCCCTCGGCCCGACCGGAGCGGCACGGATCGCAGCGCTCTCGACCGCGCAAGGAACTCTGCGTGACCCGCGCGCCCTGCGCGATTTGTTGGGTGCACTGGGTCGGATGTGGTGGGCACGTCCGCCGTCGCCCGCGCTGCTTGAGTCTCTCACGCACTCGGTTCAATACCATGGTACGGCCGACGCTAGCTTTCTCGCTCAATTGGTGTTGTGGGATGGACGCACGGTCGCTCGGAGTGTTCGTGCTCCAACACTTGTGGTGGCCGGAGCGGCGGACTTGAGCTGCTTGCCAACGGAGTCACGGCAGATCGCAGACTCACTTGCCCACGGACGATTCGTCGAGGTCGCTG
>JANNCG010001205.1:0-6308 GCA_031386385.1 Myxococcales bacterium | reverse complement strand
GTTCATCCACGCGTGCACTTCGATGGCGCGCTGATGGGCGAGCGAGAGAAGGACATCAAGGGGGTCGATTCCGGGGTCGTTTCCTTGGGTTCCGGTGAGAAAGCGAGACCATGGCTCAATCGCCGAACGGTAGAGAGCGTCGCTCTCTGGACGGATCTGAAATACGATCGCGTTAAGTCCGACAGAGGCCGTTGTATCCACGATGCTTTGTAGCTCCGCGCGAAGCTGTGTGGCGTTGAGTGACGCGCTCGTTGGAAACGTCAGATTGTAGACAGATGCAACCCACATCGCGCGAAATTCTCGCGCGTGCGACACCGCAATAAGCGAACCTTCTGTGATTGGACCCGCAGCGTCAGCGCTCACTCGATCCATCGAAACCTCCCCGCCATCAGTCCATGATCGCGCGTCCAATTCGGTGCGTGAATCGGGAGCGGCACTGACTTCGTCGACGGCATCGCCGTCCATCTGCGTGCCATCCGACAGCTCGTTCATCGGAGCTGCGCAAGCGAGTAGGGACAATGCCAACACACAAAGCGCAGTGCAGTACTTTGAAAACATAGGAGAGACTGAGGAGGATAACACCGAGCACCCTTTGTCGCTGAGCGATCCGGGAAGGGTACACTACGTTGTCGAACGTGGTGAATGTTGACTGCGACGATCCCTCGATTCGAGAGCTCCGGCACAGACCCATCCCACGAATATCGTATTCAAACCGCGCTCGTTACGCGGCACTCAGCAGACTGCATCCAAATTCGTTGCAGGGAGTTTTGTCCATTGTGGGGTTTTCTGGCAAAGACTGAGTGCACGTCGATTGAGTGCCCTGAGAGAGTTATGACTACGCTTCGAGAGAAAATTGCGCTTGGTGTTCCAGCGGCGATCTTGGTGGTCGCGGTGATTGGCGTTCCGATCATGGTGCTGGGCAATCATGGGCTGCCGCGCAACCGTCGGCTGCTCGCGCAGCTTGATGCGCAGCGAGAAGAGAACCGTCGGCTCGCGCGGGATGTCTCGCATCTGGATGCAGAGCTTGAGGCGTTTAATCGCGACGTGCGTGCGCGCGAACGTGCAGTACGCGAAGAGCTTGGCTGGGTCCGGCCCGATGAGATCGTCGTCGAGGTCCCCAACCACGACACCCGCGGTGGGGCTCGCTAGCTGGGTCCGTCTATCGATAGACGGATAATCTCGCTGAAAACACAGCACCAAATTTTTCAAAATCGACGAAAATGCTCCCCGCCACGAGCTTGCTTTGGCCCCCATGTGAGAGCCAAAGTGAGCGCGTACTGCTCACACAAACACGCGCCAGATCGCTACATTCCCACGTCGCCAAGCGTTGGAAGCGGGACCGAAAAGCCGCCAGCGCCGCGCTCTGCGTAGTTTGAGCAGCCAAAATAAATTTCGGTGCCGATGATCCGTGGATTCTCTGCCAAAAAGTCCCCTCGATGGATGGGCATCTCGCGCCGAGTGGGCATGTGATAGCCCCAAATTGCCGTACGATCGCTCTGAACATCTGGCGGATTGGGGCGTTGCACCGCATCGCGATAGTCTTGCCAGATGATCCAGTCGCCATGAAGGCTAGGTACGCGCTGCTGTGCCGGACGCTCGGGTGGATCGTTGGTAATCCTTCGTCTCTCATGCGTGCGTAAATCGTAGAAATAGATCTCAGGGTTATCCATGTGCCACAGGTTTCCGCGTGGGTTGTCGCGTTGATCGACCCAAACGACACGCTCGCCTTCGATCCAAGGCATCCACTGTTCGGGCGTGTCGTTCGTGAGATTTTCGATCGCGTCACGATCTGCATTCCAAAGATAGATCTCGCCTCGAAATGCCCACACGAGATTGGGTCCGTCTGCGTGAAGATACCCCGGTTGATGTGGTTCTGGATCGAGCTGTTCAAGTTCGTGAGCGTGCTCTCCATTGGGGCCAGATACCCACAATTTGTACGAGCCACCCGCGATGAGCGAAACAACCCATGCCCGCAACCGGGGCGTTGCAACAAACTCCGTCACCGCACCACCGGTGGGGTTGTTAAATCGCTGCGACCATAACACGCGACCTGTTTGCGTTGGGTCGTCAAACACGACGTGATGCGCCCAAAGAGGAGCTTCGCCAGCGGCACGTTCCGATGGCGGTTGCACCAGAATGGCGGCAACCTTGTCCCCCTGCGCACTCAAAAATGCCGCAAAATCCGTTGGACGCACTCTCGGATCCCCGCGCCCAGGACGAGTGAGCAGTTGGGCCACGTTAGTCCGCCGATTCCAGCGACTCGACATGCCGTAGCCATCGCTCCCGTATTGCCAATCACCGATCTCGAAGACTGACTGTGGATTGGGTCTCGGCATGAGTGCCCGATGGGTCGCACCACCGCAACGAAACGCAGTGGGCGGCAGCGGCACGGTCTCGGGCGACAGCTGCACAAACTCAGTCCGGCGTTGGTACTGCGTTGGCAGCTCTCTCGGAATAATTGATGGGCGGGGCACGTCCGGGACCGGGCATGGTCCGTCACACGGTCGCGGCAGAGGCGTGCAGTAGAAAATCGAATCCGAATCAATGGTCGGGTCGCACGGATTTCGCTGACAGTTAGCCAGGTACATCTCGAACAAACCGAGCACCATGTTGTGCCTCCACTTCACTCGCGCTCACGCCGCGAGTTCTGCTGAATGCGCTCACCGCCCGGCATTGATCGTTTGGCAACTCATGAAGGTTTCTCGCACGAGGCTACACCCACTCGCCAATCACGGCGACGTGTATCCAACACCACTGCGAGAATCTTCACCCCCGTTCGCCGGACATACTCTGTCTTCGTCCGTGTGCAAATTCGCAGCCTCTCTGCGATGATGCGCGAGTGAATACAAAAACCGTCAGCATCCACTATCGCTTCGTCGCACGCACCTACGTGATTGAGCTTCGCCCTGTGATGGACGCCACCGTTGTCGGCCAACCGTTGTTTGTGGGCCGAGCCAAATCTGCCGCGAGTGCGCTTCGTGTCGCCGCCAACGCGCTTGCGCTTTGTGATCGCGAAGGGTGGCTACTGCAGAAGATTGAGCCCTTTCCGTGGGGGACCGAGGCGGTGCGTCTACCGAGCGCAAACGACAGCACCGTTGAGCGCCCACGACGATTGGCGCGCTAGGCAATCGCATGGCAACGTCTACAATGTTTACGCATGAAGCACCCGTTGTCGCCTACGCGTTGCGCGCCCCGCGACCGGAGTGCCCGTGGCTGTTCACCTTTGACCCCGTCACGGGGCTGGTCACCGCGTTTATCAGCGAGACCATCATCAACTCTCGACGGTCACACAGCCTCAAGCGCATCCATGGCTCTCTCTCAAGCGCTTGTCAGGCGTATCAATTAAATGCACGAAGCGACCTTGAGTTGCGTTGGTTTCGAGGGATTTCTTCTTTATGGGTCGCTCGATTTGAGTCTCAGAGGCTGAGCGCGCGAGAATAGCTTGCCATCACCAAGGGCAAAGTGCTTTGTTGCCGCCCGTGATTCGACTGGATCAAATATCAAAGAACCATGGCTCGCAAATTTTGTTTATGGACGCATCCATGGGTGTGTTCAAAGGCGAAAAAATCGGCCTGGTAGGTCCCAATGGCTCGGGCAAATCCACGATTTTTCGCATGATCGTCGGACAAGAAGAAGCGGACGGAAGCCAGGTCTCAATCGATCGAGGCACGACCATCGGCTACTTCAGTCAAGATGTTGGCGAGATGGCTGGACGCACAGTGGTCGAAGAGACCATGGCTGGAGCGGGTGCGGTCGCTGACGCCGCACACGAGCTGCACGCGATTGAAGAGGCCATGGGCGACCCTGAGCAAGCGGACAACATGGACGCGCTCATTGATCGCTATGGGACTGCGCAATCACGGTTTGAAGAGCTCAACGGGTATGCCCTTGAGGCAAAAGCGCGTGAGATTTTGGCTGGTTTGGGATTCTCAGAAGAGGTGATGGCGCAGGACGTTGGCAAGCTCTCGGGTGGATGGAAGATGCGGGTTGCGCTCGCGCAAATTCTACTTCTTTCGCCCGATGCGCTCTTGCTCGATGAGCCCACCAACCACTTGGACATTGAGTCTATCTTGTGGCTTGAGAACTACCTCCGCGCGTTTGACGGGGCGATCGTGATGACCTCGCACGATCGCGAGTTTATCAATCGCTTGGTGAACAAAATTGTTGAGATCGACAGCGGCGAGCTCAACACGTTTACGGGCAACTACGAGTTTTATGAAGGCCAGCGGCTGTTGATGGCCGCACAGCAAGAAGCGCAGTTCTCACGGCAGCAGGCCATGCTCGCGAAAGAAGAGGCGTTTATCGCGCGGTTTAAAGCTCGCGCTTCGCACGCAGCGCAGGTGCAATCGCGTGTGAAAAAGCTCGAAAAGATCGAGCGCGTCGAGCCGCCCAAGAGCCGCCGGGTGATCGAGTTTGAGTTTCGCCAGCCTCCCCGATCGGGTGAAGATGTGGCGCGGCTCACGCAGGTTTCAAAGAGCTACGGCTCACGAACGATCTATCAAAAGTTTGATCTGCTGCTTCGGCGTCGAGAGCGCTGGTGCGTCATGGGGATCAACGGCGCCGGAAAATCTACGCTGTTAAAGCTCGTCACCTCCTTCACCGAGGCCGACGAGGGTGACGTGGTGATCGGGGCGAGCGTGCAAATGGGGTATTTTGCACAGCACGCGATGGACTTGCTGGATCCCACGATGACGGCGATTGAGACGTTGCAGCGAAAGTTTCCAGCGGCGTCGCTGGGGACGATGCGCAACTTGGCGGGGTCGTTTGGCTTCTCGGGGGATGACATTGAGAAGCCATGTCGGGTGCTCTCGGGAGGCGAAAAAGCGCGGCTCGTGTTGGCCATTATGCTCTTTGATCCACCGAACTTTCTCGTCCTCGATGAGCCCACCAACCACTTGGATATATCCACCAAAGAGACCCTCTTGCGTGCGTTGCAAAACTTCGAGGGGACGATGTTGTTTGTGTCCCATGACAGGCAGTTTCTCGGGGCGCTATCCAACCGAGTGTTAGAGATTACCGAGCAGGGTCCGCGCGCGTACGGCGGAGGCTACAAAGAGTATGTCGCCCAGACGGGCCGTGAAGCGCCTGGGATTCGCTAACCGTGGGGCGCTTCGATCGGTGATGGATTGAATGCTCAGCCAACAAAAAACCACCCCGATATGCGCACCCAAGATATACGGCACCGAGCCGATCGCTGAGCCGAGTGGGCGGCTGTTTGCGCCATGTAGTCACTGGGTTCGCGAGGGGCAAATGTACGCGATTGAGGCACCCGGCGCTGACAGCGTTCGCGTGGGAAGCGAGTCCCTCGCCCCCCTGCGTCCGGGGCATTTTGCTTGGAGCGTTCGCAACGCCGTGGGTCGCTGTGATCTTCGCGCGGTGCACGGCGATACCACCGGGGCGGCCAGCAGCGTTGAGGTCGTGAGCAAGCGCTTTGGTGACCCCGTCGAGCAGCTTGTGTTTGTGCAGAAAGTCCTGCGCTCGATCGATAAGTTTCACACGATATTTCAGCCGAGCTCACCCACCACGTGGAACATCGCTCGCCAAGACAAGCTCTCTCGCTCAGCCCTGCTCGCGGCGATTGTCCAGCATGGAGACGAGCTCACCTCATCGCTCACTTCAGTGCAATCAGATCCCATTTTTGCCTGGAAAACAACCGACCAACGCGTTGACGTAGCCACCCATGGTGACAACGTCACTCCGCTGGCGGTCGCCTCTGCGGACGGTGACTGGCAGCACGCCAAGACCAAGCTCCCTCCTTTGCTCAAAGGCAAGCTCCCCAGACACGCCTGGGGTGAAGACACCGCCCGACACACCGACTGCCTCGAAAACCAGCTCGTCGCAGGCGCGCTCTCGGTGATACAGCAGGCAAGCGACAGCAGTGAGTTTAAGCAAGCCCTCGCGATGCTCTCACCGCAAGAGAGAGCTCACGCCAACCGTGTCCTCCACAGCGTCGAGCATGCGCGTGAGTGCGACACTTTTTCACGCTGCCAGCGCGTGCAAGACGAGTGCAAAGCAAGGCTTCTGGTGCAGCGAAATCCACCCTACGCCCAGGTGATTCGGTGGCTCGATCACGCGGGCGAAAACCTCTGGTCGCAGCACCCCACGCTCAGCGACGCCGCACGTCTTCGTGACGCCGCCACGTTGTATGAGTACTGGTGTTTTTTCGCGCTGAGTGACGCCCTTTGCAGCGCCCTTGATCTGCCCATGAGCTCGTACCGCTCGCTGGCGCAGGGGACGGTGGTTGAGTTTGGCAGCGAATATGCACTTCAATACAATCGTGAGACCGAGTCGTACTCGGGCAAGTTGAA
>JANNCG010001189.1:0-3788 GCA_031386385.1 Myxococcales bacterium | reverse complement strand
GCTGCTGGCCCGCGATGAGTCCGAGCTCTTGGCGATGCAAGTTTCTCGTCGAAAACGACCTTGAGCGACGACGACGCCCGAAGGGGCCCGGCAGAACTTCCGGACCGTGCACGCGAAGAGGACATTCGGCTCACCAAGAAGTCAATCAGGAGCCGCGTGCGTGCTGGAAGGAAGCGTCCCCCGCCGTGCACTAGGTTCAGAGGAACCGCTACGGACGTGTGCGCTTCGAGGAGCGCGATGAGGGTGCCGCTCTTCAGCTCGTCGGCGATCATGGACTCGGGCAGTTGCGCAATGCCGAGTCCGCTCACGACGGCCCTGCGCAACGCGAGCAGATCGTCAGTGGCGAATCGGCCCCGGACCTGTACGGCGGTCTTGTGCTTGCCTGACACCAGCATCCACGTTGCACGCAGCGCGGGGTTTTCACCGCCGAAAATCAAGCACTCGTGATCCTTCAGGTCTGCCGGTGTCTTCGGCTCGCGCCTGCTTGCGAGGTACCGGGGACTGGCGACGATTCGCTGCACGGCCGAGCCGATCAGAATCGCCACAAGCGATGAGTCCGGAAGCGCCCCGTAGCGCAGCGCGATGTCAAAGCGCTCTGTCAGGAGGTCCACCGACCGATAGCTGATGTGTAGCTGCACCTCCACTTTTGGGTGTGCGAGCATAAACTCGCTCAGCAACTCCGCCACGACCGACTGACCTAGTGGCGCCGGTGCTGTTATCCGCACTCTTCCGCGCGGTTCTCGCTGGTGCTTCGAGACCGCGTCTTCTGCGGCCTCTAGGTACGCGATGGCGTTCTGCGCAGCCTCGACGTAAGCCAATCCGGCGTCCGTTAGCGCGACGTGCCTCGTTGTACGCCGCAAGAGCTGGACGCCGAGTCGCGCCTCGAGCTCGGCGACTTTTCTGCTGACGCTCGTCTTCGGCATCCCAAGCGACTTCGATGCGCCACGGAAGCTGCCGGCCTGCGCAACCCGCACGAGGACAATGGCAGCGTTCATATCGGTATGGTCCATGGGCGGGACAGTATACTCCAAATTCATCTATTGTCCCAAGTCTCCTCCCGACGAATACTCATGCTCAGAGGTTACGCATGAATACCGTTTCGAAACCCATTCCAACATCCCTCAGTGCCGGCGACCGCGCGTTGGTCGCCATTTGGCGCCACGGACTGCTGCCCCTGTTCGCCGGGCTTCGTGGGATGGCCGCGCCAGCCGGTCGCGTGAGCGAGAAGCGCTATGGCTCGCTGCCCGACGAGACGATGGACGTCATCAGCCCACCATCGAACGTGACCGAGCGCTTGCCCGTCGTGTTTGTCCACGGTGGCGGATGGATCGGCGGCAGCAAGGGCCGTTTCTACCACCGGCCGTTGCTTGGACTCGCGGACGCGGGACATGTGGTCTTCAGCTTGAACTACCCCCTCGCACCGGAAATGCCGCATCCGTATGGGTTGCGTTCGCTGCTTGGCGCGTTGGCCGCGCTTCATCGCGATGGGCGAGTCTCCAACGGCATTCACCTGGTGGGCGACTCTGCGGGAGGCAATCTCGCCACGATGTTGGGGCTCATGCTCGCCAACAACGAGATCTTGCGCGTGGTGGACGATGTCCCACGGGGGCCGCTTCCGCGCGTGGTAAGCGTCGCTTCGATCTACGGGGTGCTCGACCGTACGAGCTGGCTTTCTGACGGCTTTCCGAGCGCGCGGTTATTTCTCAAGTCCTATGCGGGCGAAGCTGCTCTCGATGCCGCGCAAACTCCGCCGATCCCGGTCACGCCGATGGACGTGCCTGACGTCGAGAACATCCCTCCGACGTTTATTGGAATTGGCTCAAAGGACAAGCTGGCTCGAACGTCACAGATCTACAGTGACCACCTACGGGGACGCGGAGCGCGGGTCACCTACAAGACCTACGAGGGCGCCGACCACGGATTCTACTGCTTCGCTGAACCCCAGGGCGACGCACTTCGCGCCGATGTCATCCAGTTCTTGGCCGACGTTGAGGCGAGTGGCGGACAGCCATAGCAACCATTTTTGACAGCAAAATTACAGAAAAAATAGGAGAACGACATGAAAGACACTTTTCTCATTACGGGTGCTACGGGAACCACGGCAGCGATGGTGGCTGCACAGCTTCGCGACAAGGGCCACGATGTGCGCGCACCCGCGATTCGGGGAAACGCTCGATGAAGAAGCTCGTCTACCGAGCCTTCGGTGGCCCCGAAGTTCTTGAGTTGGCCGACGTCGCAACACCGGAGCCTGGTCCGGGAGAGGTGCTTGTGCGCGTGATGGCTGCCGCTATCAATCCGGTGGACTGGAAGATGCGCGAGGGACAGGTGAAGTTTCTTACGGGCTGGCGCATGCCGCAGGGCCAGGGTCTTGAGTTCGCCGGCGTCGTCGAACGTGTTGGGTCAGGAGTTCAACAGTATGCAGTGGGTGACGAGGTCTATGGGGCAGCGAAGGACTGTATCGCCGACTTTTGCGTTGCCAAGGTGAAGAGCATTGCGAAAAAGCCACCCAGTGTTTCGTTCGCGGTTGCGTCGAGCATTGCGGCCGTAGGCACCACTGCCGCGAGCATCTTCGATGGCGAGCGCGTCCACTCCGGCTCGGAGGTCCTGATCAACGGCGCCACCGGGGGGATCGGAATGTTTGCGACACAGATGGCCCTTCGGAGAGGCGCCAAGGTCACCGCCGTCGTCAGCACGAAGGGTGCTCCGCTCGTCGAACGCTGGGGAGCATCTCGCGTCGTGAACTACAAGACAACGAGCGTCCTTCAGGAGGGCCGCACGTACGATGTCATCGTCGAGCTCTCGGACAAGCTCTCGTTTCGGTCGGCGAAAGCGATCTTGAAGCCCGGCGGTACCTTCGTCGCATCGCTGCCGAACCCCGCCGAGTTTGTTCCTGGATTTCTTGGCAATCTCATCTCCTCGCGCAAGTTTGCGTTGATGGGGATGCGCGCGAAGACCGACGCCGTCACCTCGGTGATGCTCGAAGTCGTCTCCGGAGGCATTGAGGTTGTTATCGGCAAGACGT
This sequence comes from Myxococcales bacterium, assembly GCA_031386385.1. Classification (GTDB taxonomy): domain Bacteria; phylum Myxococcota_A; class Polyangia; order Polyangiales; genus JANNCG01. The sequence continues at coordinate 766 of JANNCG010001189.1, read as the reverse complement.
TCGCATTGGAAGAGTTCCTCCAAGCCTACACACAAACAGCAGCGGGTGTGTTCGTTGGCAAGGTTGTCTTCGCGTTGGATGAACGAGCCGCAACGAGTATAGGAGCCGCCAAATGAACCGAACCATTGTGTTGGCGACTATCAAGCATGACACGAACATGCAGGAGATGTTCGCCGTGGTCCGTGAAGAGATCGCGCAGGTTGAGCTCCTCCGCTCCGAGAAGCGCGTGGGCGCGGTGTACCTCTCGCAGTCCCGGCGGACGGTCTTCATTGAGGTCTTCGCCGAGAGCGATGCGGAGGTCCGCGCGACGATCGCCACGCTTCCGATGGCCCGGTGGTGGGTTCTCGATCTCTTTCCGGTGTCTGAGCCTCCGGCCGCAGACCGCACCTGACGGGAGACCGCACATCGTCGAATTTTTCTCACCGCGCACTCAGCCCCAAGATGCCCGGGATTTACCCAGATGGTTGTGCGCCGCTTGCTGAACGGTTGGTGCCGTCTCATGTGTGCACTTCGCAGCCAGGCCTCATCGATATAAGCTCTGCCGACTACACCAGGACAATCGCATGACAACGAGTGCAAAGAAGAGCGCAATGAAATCTACGGGGCCATGGACAAAGGCCGCGCGTCGGAGGCTCAGCGCGATTCGCGTTTCGCAGGACACTGACCCGGACGATTTCACTTTCGACGCCCGTTCGGCAAGGGATGAGATTCATCGTCGCCAAGCCACCGCGGCGAACACCCTGGCTGGCCTCGGTGAGCTCGCGAA
>JANNCG010001177.1:0-5172 GCA_031386385.1 Myxococcales bacterium | reverse complement strand
CTGGCCGATCGTGCGTGATGGGGATGTGCGTGATGGGGATGTGCGATGACGGCTACGTCGATCTCGATCGCAACCCCAACAATGGCTGCGAATACGCTTGCAGAAGAGCACCCGAGGTGTGCGATGGGCGGGACAACGACTGCAACGGAATGATCGACGAGGGCTGCCTTCGTGCATCACCGGCGATGGACGTACGGCTCGACCGTGCAGGCGCAGTGGCCAACAGTGTTAGGCCCACGATCGGAGGCGATGGCGCTGCGTCGTTGGGCGTTGCATACATGGACCGTCGCAATGGCGCTTCAGATATTTATTTCACGCACTCAACAGACGATGGTGTGAGCTTTAGTGCAGAGAGTCGCCTCGATCGCGACGTCGCTGGAGCGCGAGACAGCATGAACCCCGCGATCGCGTTTGGCGGGGCGATGAACACACGCATCGGCGCGGTGTGGGGCGATTTTCGGACCGGCAACGGAAACCGTGAAGTGTGGAGCACTTTCTCGGACGACCGCGGGGTGACGCTCGGCGCTGAGAGTCGTGCCAACGCAACGAGCACGGGAGATGCGTTTAATCTAAAGGTCTCGACACTCCCGAGCGGAGCGGTGGTCGCTGTGTGGGAAGAGCTTCTCCCTGACCGTTCGCGAGTGATTCGTTTCGGAAGAAGCTCAAACGGCCGCGCTCCGTGGCTTGATGGACGTTTGGATCACGCGCCCGCCAATCGCATTGCGCAAGCGCCTTCCATCGCCGCGGGCACTGGCAATGATGTGTTCGTTGCGTGGCACGACAACCGGAGCGGTCTCGGTGATGTGTTTTTGTCTCGCTCACTCGACGGTGGCGCGACGTGGAGCAACGAGGTTCGCGCGGATACTGACGCGGTGGGTGTTCACGACTCACAAAACGCCTCTGTTGCCGCAGACACCGCAGGCAACGTGTATGTCGCTTGGCAAGATGTGCGCAGCGGACGCTCGTTTGATTTGTATGTTCGGGCTTCGACAGACCGCGGGGCGACGTTTGTTGGGATGGACCGCAGGATCGACAGTGCGCCGGGAGATTTGGACTCTTTCGCGCCCGTTGCGTTGGCACTCCCGATGAACCGTGCCGTAGTTTTGTGGCAGGATTTTCGCGCTGGACGCTCAAACGTCTTCGCAAATTTTAGCACCGATCGCGGCGCCACTTGGGCGATGCAAGACGTGCTCGTGATGGGCGGCTCACCGGGACGCAGCTCAGCGTTTGATCTCGCAGCGAGCTTTGCGGGCAACTTGGTGGTGGCTGCGTGGAGTGACGATCGCAGTGGTCGTCGTGACATCTACGCAAACTTCTCGCTTGATGGTGGGCGTACTTTTCAACCCCAAGATGTTCGCATGGACTCGGGCAACGCGGGTGCTGCGGACAGCGAGACGCCAGTGGTGTACGCCGCGCACGGGATCGCTCACGTTGTTTGGGTCGATCGGCGCAACGACCAGATCAACGGCGATATCTATTATCGCGCTCTGCGACCGTAGGCCCACAAATTCCAGGCGAAATCTACGCGACATACACTGTCACGTTGCCGCTACGCGAACGGTCAAAAATCCACTAGAGTCCTGTTTATGATTGGCCGTTTAACAGGATTGATTGTCGCGGAGAGTGCCGAGGGGCTCGCGGTGGTGGATGTGAATGGGGTGGGGTATGAGGTGACGGTGCCACTTGGGTCCTTGGGGCGATGTCCGAAAGATAGCGAGGGGAGAGTCACCATTTTGGTCCAGACCAACGTGCGTGAAGACGCGATCACGTTGTTTGGCTTCGCAGACGTGTTTGAGCGCGACGTGTTTCGAATGCTCACCAGCGTCACGGGCGTGGGACCCAAAATCGCCATCGGGATCTTAGGCTCCATGCCTCCGATGGAGCTCGCGGCCACCATCGCTCGCGGCGATGTGAAGAGACTACAGACCGCCCAAGGTGTTGGAAAAAAACTCGCTGAACGTCTCGCACTTGAGCTCAAAGACAAGCTTGGCTCCATCGCCAAATCCGGAGGCACGGTCCTGTCGGCAGCTCCAGGTTCGCCCTTTGTGAGCAGCGGCTCGGGATCGAGTTCAGCACGTCTTGGCGGCGCGACGGCCACCCTCATCGACGCGCTCACCAAGATGGGATTTAAGCCCGCTGAGGCAGAGCGTGCGGCGGTAGAGCTTCGCGATCGTGCGACCGAACCGCTGGATATTCTCTTGCGCGACGCGCTTCGATTGCTGACTGGCTGATGGACCTGCAAATTTTCGATGATCTCAAAGGTATGATGCACCATGGCAGATGAAGGTATTCGCGACGGAATGGTCGCACCAAGCAAGCGCGAAGAGGACTCAAAATATGACCTCACCCTGCGACCCAAGACGCTGCGTGAGTACATTGGACAGCGCGCACACAAAGAAAACCTAGAGGTGTTTGTACAAGCGGCGCTCGCTCGCGACGAACCCCTTGAGCACGTCTTGATCCACGGACCACCGGGACTGGGCAAAACGACGCTGTCACAGATTTTGGCCAACGAGCTTGGCGTCCAGATGCACGCGACCAGCGGCCCAGCGATTGAGCACAAAGGCGCCCTCGCGGGGATGCTCACACGGATGCAGCGACGAGACGTGTTGTTTATCGATGAGATTCACCGATTGCAGCCGGCGATTGAAGAGAGCTTGTACCCAGCGATCGAAGACTTTCGCATCGACATTGTGACCGGTGATGGCCCTCACGCGCAGGCGATTCAGCTGCCCTTGCAGCCCTTCACCCTCGTGGCCGCAACGACCCGAACGGCGCTGGTCACCAGCCCCCTAAAATCCCGATTTGGGATGGAAATTCGCTTGGATTTCTACCCTCCCGAAGACCTCGCTTTGATCATTCATCGCTCCGCGAAGATGCTGGATATCGGGATCACCGACGAGGCGGCGATTGAGATCGCAACGCGCGCCCGTGGGACACCTCGTATTGCAAACCGACTGCTTCGTCGCGCGAGGGATTTTGCGCAAGTGGCGAAGCTGAAGAAGGTCCAGATTGAGATCGCCAAGCACGCCCTAGATCGGCTGGGCGTGGACTCGATGGGGCTTGATGAAATGGACCGTAGATTGCTTCGTGTGTTGATCGAGAACTTCAACGGAGGCCCAGCTGGGCTTGAGACCATCGCAGCTGCGTTGGCTGAACCCAAAGACACCGTCGAGGATGTGTACGAGCCATTTTTGCTCCGTCAAGGGCTACTGATGCGCACTCCTCGAGGGCGTGCGGCAACACTTAAAGCTTATACACACCTGGGCATTACTCCCCCGCCCGCAATGCCCGGGACCTCGCAAGGCCATCTGTTTAACTCGTGACCCGCTACGTTGTCCGCATCCGAACGCCCATCTCAATCAACGCGCTTACGGACGCGCCGTGACCGAGCTCTTGAGCCACTCCGCGGCATAGGGTCCAGCAGTCTTGACAGTGCGCTCGCTCGGGATGCCGTGCTTTGAGCATCGCGAGAAGATCACGAATGTGCTGGGTTTTGACCGTCCCAACGAACTCATCGATGCGCTCGATGCAAGCGCTTACGGCCCCCACGTGGTCAATGTTAAACGTCTGCTCACCGGCATGACACGTGGGCATTGAAGAGCGTGACTCACCCCCAGTGAGCCACTGCTCGGTCTGTGCGAAGTAGCCTTTGAGCATGCGAATGTGTTTGTACTCTTTGTGCCACTGGACAAGGGACGCGCCGCTCTCTGGTGGTGGCAGCTTGTCCGGCCCATCATCGTTGCGACGAAAGCCGTTCACGCTGAGTAGCGTGAGCTGGTGCCCCACGTTGTGCTGAGCGCTCTGCTGAAAGAGCGCAGGAAGATCGCGCCAATTGTTCTCCATCACCACGCTGATCACATGGACTTGTTTGCCACCTCGCGGAGCGTGAGCAACAAAAGTGTCCACTGCCTTCCATGCGCGATCGAAGGCGCCATCGAGCCCTCGCTTGGCGTCGTGACGAACCGCGTCGGGGTAGTCGATAGAAACGCTCGCATGCACTAAGCCCGCAGCGAACAGCTCTTTTGCGATCTTGTCCGTGACGAGCCAGCCATTGGTAAACAGCGCGGTGATGTGATTTTTGGACAGGGCGCGAACAATCTCAACGAGGTCTGGCCGCACCAAGGGCTCGCCTCCCTCAACCGAGATCAGAAAGGTCCCGATGCTGGCCAGCTCATCGCCTAAGCGCGCGTAGTCTTCCACCGTGAGCTCATCTGCACGTGGGGCCACGTTGGGCCAAAAGTCACAAAACGAGCAGCGCATGTTGCACTTGTTGGTGAGCTGGATGAGCACTTGAAACGGCTTTGAGCCCACGATTCCCGCGGTAAACGAGAGGTCCTTCTTCCAGGCTTTTAGCGTGTTGCTCATGATCGATCACCCAGTTTGCGACTCAACGAAACGACCATCCTTGCTTCCATTGAGAGCCCACTCGCATCGCCGCGTCGCGAAGAACAGACGTCGCATCGGGGTATTCGTTAAGGATGTCATAGATGGCAGACACGATACGGTCGCACTCCGTTCGGGTGATGGTCAACGGTGGGGTGAGCTTCAACACGTTCCATTTTTGCGAGGCGGGCTGTGCGATGACGCCGGCCTCAAGAAGGCGCACAGCGAGCCACTGACCCAGCACGTTGGTCGCCACAGAGTCGGTGACAGGGGCCGTGAGCTTTTGCATCAACGTGCTGCGTGGCGAGCCAAGCTCAATCGCGATGAGCAGCCCCGCGCCACGGACCGAGCGCACCATGGGGTGAGAACCGAGCTTTGCAGCGAGTGAATCCCGTAGATAATTACCAAGCAAAAGCGCGTTTGCGCTCAAATCATCGCGGTGAATTTTTTCAAGCACTGCGACCCCAACGCACGCCCCGAGCGCGTATCCGGCGTAGGTGCTTCCGTGCAAATCAAAGCGGTCCATACTGCCGAAGGCCTTCTCGTGCCACTCTTTCGTCGTCACCGCCGCGCTCACAGGAACAACCCCCGCGCCGAGCGCTTTTCCGACCACCAGCACATCGGGATCAAGCCTGGCACCCTCACGTTGAAACGCAAAATAGCTGCCTGTGCGACCGAGCCCAGTTTGCACTTCATCGAGGATAAACAGCGTCCCGTGCTGCCTACACAGCGCGCGCGCTTGTGTGAGATACCCCTCGGGCGGAAGCACCGCGCCGCCCTCGCCCA
>JANNCG010001169.1:0-2332 GCA_031386385.1 Myxococcales bacterium | reverse complement strand
TTTGCCAAACTGACGACAATTGTGTGGCTGCTCACGGGTTGCACGAATTGTCGCGGACCGATGCCAACGGACGTCTTGCCTATGGATGCGTCCAGCGACTTGCCGGTTGTCCTTAGCGATGTCCCATCACGCGCGGACCGGGATGTCCCGACAGGACGCCCGGATCTAATCCTTGGACCCGAGTGTCGCAGCGTACCAGAATCACATCTTCGAAACGTCTCCGACGCATCTTGCGGCGAAAATTGCATACGCACCGCAATCAATCCGCCACGTGAACTCGTAACAATCCGTGAACGAGGAGGTGTGTTTGAGGTGCCTGCAAACCTCGATCTTCACACATATCGACCACCGTCTCCGACGAGAAGTTTCGTTCCAATGGATTTTCGCGTCGCCGAACCACCGGGAAGCGGAGCACTTTGCCCTGAAGGCTTCTCGGGCGGTGGTTTTGGAGTTGATGGTGACAAACTGCTTTTTAAGTGTGGCAGGTCGGTCGGCAACGATTACCAATGGCATCTATTTAGTCTGGACGAGATGCGGGCTACCTCGTGTCGTGTTCACTCCGAAACGTCTCGAGCTCTCGGATTTTCTCCGAGACACTTGATGCGTGTGCCCGGTGTGTACGCGTGGGTTCAAGGCTTTGACGCGATTGGCCCAGGCGACCTCGTTGTAGTTGACGATGGGGCGACGGAATCACGTCGTGTGCTCAACTGCGGTTGTGTCATCGAAGCTGGCGCTGCCGGTGACACGATCGCTTTCATTCGCGACGCGCCCAACTTAGGTCGCGTACTCTCGCAACTGTGGATCTTGCGCCCACCCTATCGGCAACCGCAGATGGTGTGGAGTGGCGACGTTTCGATGCAGTGGCTTTCGCAAGACCCAACCAACGTATATCGCTTTTATTTCGCTGGAACGAGCGCGAGCTCTGACTGTGAAGCAGGTGGCGATATCTATACTTTCGATGCACGGACGGTGGATCGCGAACCGCCGCGAAACATCACGCAAAGTGCGTCGACGCAGACGTTTCCGGTGGGTCATGGAGATTGGGTCGCCTATCTCGATTTCGCAACGGACTCGCTTACTCCGAACGGGTGCGTTGAGGCGGACCACGACGCGGATCAGAACGTTCTGCACAACATTGTGACCGGTGAGCGTGTTGCGCTGTCGAAGCCCAGGGGAGCCGGTCCGGTGGTTTCGATAGGCTCTGCCTATGCGATGTTGACGGGAGGATTCTTCGTCCCGCTTCCGCCCAACGTGCGGCCTTAGCGGGCAGCGCGTTGCTTGAGCCATTGGTGGGTCTCTTCGCTTGGGCGGCTAGCGACGAATCTCCGAGAAAAGGGATTCGATCGCTGGCTGAACGGAGATTCATCGCTCGTACCGCGACCCACGGGATTCGATTTGTTGGCGCGAAGGTCGCGCCGAAGCACAGACCTCAGCCCGACACAGCCGTGTCATCGCTGTCGTGTGCTTCGTGATGCGCGGGGGCTTGTGCTGATGAGTTGAGGACCGTAGCCTGGCACATTCCAGTCATTGCGGTGAGTCCAAGTTTTGCTGTGGCGATTTCGGTTGCTCAGTACTTCGCGCGCATGCGAGCATTTTGTCTATGGAGACGAGCCTGGAGGGTATTCAAAAACATCGCCCGCCAACTCAACAAGAGCACTGTGGGATCGAATCGATTTTGGCGAGCGACCCAACCGGAGCAAGGGGGCTTCGCGCAGAGCTCGCGTGCCAACAACCCAGTGCAGGATCGACTGCCGGTGCACTCGTCTGCGCTGGCGCCGGTTTGCAGTGCGCTCGGAGCGCCGCAACCGTCGCAGAGACTTCGCTTCGAGCAGAGACCTTTGCGATGGATGAGCGCTTCGTCGCTTACGCACAGGGTCGCGAACTGGGACTCGCTCAAGTCGCGCGCCCGACTTTTATTGTTTCGCAAACTCGTCTGCGCGACAGAATTGACGCCGTCGCGCTGTCGCCTGAGTGGTTGCTTGTAGCGAGCGATCGCTCAGTCAACTGGCACTCGCTTGACAGCTATTCTAGCCAACTGCCAGCAAGCGGCGATGTCGCAACGTGCGGAGAAATTCGCACGATTCGCGTTGTTGGTCGCACTTTGTATGCGGACACTACGTTTGGCATCGAGCGATTTGCGATTAGCACGAACGGGCTCGAACGCATCGGCGATCAAGTCTTTGGTTCGGACCTGAACGATCCTCCCGGTGCACAAATGCTCCGTAAGCCATCCGCAAAGGCGGGGTGACGGCGGACTCGGAAAGTGCTCAACGCGGTCACCGCTTGGCGGAGGGCGCTGGGGTGATCAGCGACGGCAGTCGTTCGCAGAAGG
>JANNCG010000242.1:0-2354 GCA_031386385.1 Myxococcales bacterium | reverse complement strand
TCGCGAGGAGCGCGCGAATCGCCTTGGGAGACGCTGCCTATCGTGCGCCCATAGATAAAGTCACAGACGTATTCGATGGCATCAGTGCAGTAGGATTCTTCGCTGGACAAACGGTGCACGCGACCACGTTTATGTCGCGATACGTCGAGCTGCCCGATGCGCCTCAACCCGCGCCGAGCTTGCCCATTTACGATGGCGTCACAGCCCTCCGTATATTGGGCGAACTTGCGCTGAGCCTGCCGCTTTTGCACACAGAGGTTCAATGGATTTTTGAGGGTTTGCTAAAGGCTGGCAAGTATCGCAACAAGGTCGACCCCTTTCTGTTCTTTTTCGAGGGCAACACCGCGATTCGCAAGATCGTCAACGGAGCGAAGCAAAATTTTTCGAACCTGACTGCAGCGACAACGGAGGAACAGAGCTTCGAGAAAATCGCGAGGGATTCCTTCGCTCGACGCTTTGTTGGCGTCAATCCTGATCTCGGAATCCCAGGCACGCTCTATGGACATCAGCAGACACATGTACTCACGAAGGACTCGGCGGTGCAGTTTCTGCTGATGCTCCAACACAGGGTCGAGAAGACTGCGTTGAAGGATCAGCCGACCTTGTTCGATCTCTTGTATCTGCCTGGTCGCCAAAATGGCCCATATCTCGCCGTGCCGGGAGAGCAAGACGCGTTTGCGGTGACCGTAGCGTGGCAAGAAATTCTCGCAGGCCCGACGGGTATGGACGAAGAGCTCTCGCTCGCGAGCGAGCTCGCGCAGTACTGTGCCGATCTTGGCGGGACGATCAGCTTGGTGAAGAACATTTCTGCACCCAAGGGACTGGTTCGACAGATGAAGATGAACCAGGGTTCGGATCTGACGAGCTTTTTTGCGGTCAAACGGAAGTATGATCCGTCGGATGTGCTGAGAAATGAGTTTTACGACGATCATCTTGGACCCACGTGATCACCGCGTGATTCGACGCACAACGACGACGACACGGCTGCGGTTGACGACAACTCCGAAGTGACGACGGCGGAAAAGTGACACCTATTGACGGTGCTGCGACCGCCGCGTTCGCGGCTTTGAACTCCTGCGTATCGCTGGCGCAAATGCATGCTCGCCAGAAGATTGTGGCGGCGCATCGGGAGACGCGAACTTCTGCGCGATCCTGATAAATCTATGGCACAACTAGGTCGCAGACATCGTACCAAGATTATACTGCAAGTTTGTTCACAGATTCACGAGCAGGTCAGGCATGGCCGCCCCCGAAAGCGTGCCCACGTCGCGAGGATGGGCTCTGTGAGCCGCGCAGTGCGTCGCCCTACCGCTTCGTCCCTCGCCAGTGCGTGCAAGAGGGCAGCGGTTCAGGCATCCGTGGGATCGATGCTGTCGGGCAGCGTCGAGACATCCAATTGCGCCACCAGCGCCGCCCTCGTCGCGTCGGCCAAGGCTGCGTCACCAAACTCACGTGAGTGGGAAGAGCATTCCGGTTCACGCGCGGCCCGTACACCGGTGGGGGGCCGGTCATCCATTCTGAACTGCGGCCAGCGAGAGAGTGCGAGCGGGCGAGGGTGGTGAAGGGAGGGCCGCGAGTCATGGCGAGCAATGTGGATTTCACCGGGAAGCATGGACAGCGTGTGTTGGCCTCCGTCACAATCGCGAGCGAGAGGATAGAGTGGTTGGCCGTGGTTGACTCCAATTCATCGCAGAGCTTTTCGCGTCGTTATGAGGCTGCACCGCTTGGACGCGATGCCCTCGCAGCTGATCAAAGGCAAGCGTTTGACCGCATTTTGCACGAGATCGATCGCCGCGGGACCTCCGAGATTCATGGCGACGAGCACGCAGAGGATGGAGGCGCGCCAACTCGCTCGTAGCACGGTTCGCTAGTAGCAGAGTTGGGAATTCCCAGGATTGAGCGGCGGCGTGTTTCCAATGCGATGCTCATCAACGGCACGAGAGGCAGCGGAAAAACTGTACTTATGCTCTCGGTGCTGCAAAAGTTGAACAAAGTATCGACGGATCCCAGGAAAATTCCAGGCGAATGGGAGCATGCACATCCATTCGCGTTGCAGATTATCGATCTGGTCCCCGTCATGCAAGACGCTCCGCTGTTGTCGTTGTTAATCCACAGTTTTGCGAGACTCGTTGAGTCTATCGTTGATCGCGACGAACCGCGCGACAACGAACCGGATGATTGCGTGCAGAAACTAAGAACGTCTTGGAATGCGCTTGTTCGAGTGGCTGCCGCGCGAACGACGGGAGCATTTTCTCGAGACTCGAGCGATGCATACGAATACGCCCAAAACATCGCGGCAGGTAGCTCCGCGCTTTTGTCGATCGACGAGAGTCTCAGCGCTTTTGTCAACGACC
>JANNCG010001099.1:0-2352 GCA_031386385.1 Myxococcales bacterium | reverse complement strand
GTGCGAGACACACTCGCAGTCGAGTTTGACCGAGGCATCCACAACAACGTCGAGCTTTTTGGTCGTATGGCGTTTCGTCGTCACGAAGTCGGCCAGACCAAAGGAGGGATCTTCAACGTCGCCCTCTTCGACGCGTGGTGTATTGCGCTCGCACGGTACAACACCGAGCGTGTTGTTGCGAATCGCGACCAATTGCGTAGCGCGTTCTACGCGCTTCTGGCCGACGAGGAGTTCAAGCTCTCGATCTCGAACAGCACTAACCAGCGCAAACGAGTGGAGACGCGCTTTAACCGCACCGACTCGGCGCTTACGGAGGTGCTCGGTGCTCCGTGAACTGACGTTGGCGGGCTTCAAGTGCTTCGAGGAGCAGACCATCCCAATCCGCGCGCTCACGCTACTTTCGGGGGTCAACGCATCGGGCAAGTCGTCGGTGATCCAGGCGCTTGCGTTGCTTAGGCAGTCCGTCATCGACGCTGAGTGGTCGGGCCAACTGGTGCTTGATGGCTCGCTCCTGCGATTAGGGACCGTGGCTGACGTGATAGATAAAGTGCACGGGGGGCGAACGCTCGACTTGGGAATCGCGGGCGAAGACTGGTCCGTGCGCTGGACTTTCGGTGATCCCCAGACGCGCGAGACCGACGCCGCGTCAATGCCCCTGCACCGTGTGTCGTGGAAGCAAAACAACGGCGTGCACGTGTTCGACGGAGCAACTACAGGCATTCGCGCACTTGTTCCGCAGACGGATCAACTGCAGCATCACCTGCTTGTTATGGAGCTACTCAAGACCATTGAGCACGTCGGTGCTGAGCGCATTGGGCCTCGCGAGGTATACGCGCTCGGACGTGCGGCATTTCATAGCAGCGTAGGTGTCCAGGGTGAGCGCATGCCTGGGGCCCTCTGGTTGTTCGGCGATGCAGAGGTCCCTGAGCCTCTCAGACACCCCACAGAGACGCGACGCACACTCCGCGCGCAATCCGCAGCGTGGCTTGAGCACTTCTTCCCAGGCGTCACGTTCGAAGTACAGAAGGTTCCCAACGCCAATGCTGTCACGATGGGGTTTCGCACCAGCAATCTGACGAATTTTCATCGGCCGCAGCACGTAGGGTACGGGATCACCCACGTGTTGCCCATCTTGATCGCGGGTTTGCGCACGCAACCAAACCAAGTGTTGCTCGTTGAGAACCCCGAAGTGCACCTGCACCCTGCCGGACAAGCACAGATCGGACGATTTCTCGCGCAAGTCGCAGCAGCAGGTCGCACTGTGCTCGTCGAGACCCACTCGGACCACGTGCTCAATGGAATCCGTCGCGCGGTTCGCGATGGCAGCATCCCGCACGACGACGTCTCGATGCTCTTTTTTCGAGAGCGAGCGCTCGCCAAACGCGACGACGTCGCTCAAGTCGAAACACCGCGTATCGACCGCGAGGGAAACCTCGATCACTGGCCGCACGGCTTCTTTGATCAGTTCGATATCGACATCAACTACCTCGTTGGATAACGCAAGGGGACTGAGATGTACGTCGCGTTCAACGAACTCTCTCTCCACGGGCAGCACGCCACGAACGACGACGTCGCCGCTGTGCTGCAGTTGCTGCTTTCCTATCGAAAAGAGCTGTTCGCAGCAGAGGCAGCCCTCTTTGTTCGTAAGCCATCCGCAAAGGCGGGGTGACGGCGGACTCGGAAAGTGCTCAACGCGGTCACCGCTTGGCGGAGGGCGCTGGGGTGATCAGCGACGGCAGTCGTTCGCAGAAGGCGAAGACCGATTCGTGGATCGACTTCTCGAGCACTGGAAGCAACCGCATGAAGTCCTCGTGCGTCCTGTGGAGTGTTGCTGCGTCATGGGCCTTGAGCTCCAACTCGGTTTTGCTGCCACGTTGCTTGCCCCTCCGCGGCTTGGCACCGTGTGCCTCGGCCACCAGGCCCACTAACAACACTGACCACCAGGTGGGTAGCACATACAGCCGATCAAAGCGGCCATCGGCGGCGCAGTCCACGCACCCCTCGGCGTGCTCTGCGATGCTGGTCATGGAAATGGTCTCTGCCTTGCGTGCCATGGGCACATCGCAGCACACATCACCCACTCCCTGCCACTTTTGCGCAACACTACGCCGCGTTCTGCTTGGACGCTTGTGCTTGCTGGGCGGCGAAGTTCTCAGGCCACAGCTTCGAGGCATCCTTCTCGCCCGCGAGAATGAGACGCACCACAAATCGCAAGTACGCTCTTGGATCAATCCCCAGCAATTTGCAGGTCCGAATGATCGTCAGTGCGGCGGCGGTGCGTTTCGCGTTCTCTTCGCTGCCGTTGAACAACCACGTTTTGCGGTCGAGCACATACGTTCGAAGCTCGCGTTC
>JANNCG010001074.1:0-5094 GCA_031386385.1 Myxococcales bacterium | reverse complement strand
GCGCGATTACGCCAGAAGTATATGAATCTCCGTCCAAGACGATCGAGTCGTCGCCTGGGATGGGGGCGTCTCTCGTCCCTGCTCCACTCAGCATGGCACCGGCGCTTACCTCGTTAAACGAACCCCCGCGGACGACTCTTACCCCGTCTGGTGCCGCGACCGTCGTGGCGGTCCGCACGGACCTGAACAAAAAGAGCTTGGCCGCTCCAATTATTGCCGTTGTGGCCCTATTCGCAACAGGCGCTAGCGGCGTATTTATCCGTGAACGCCTGATGGGCTCACGAAACCAAAACCGAACAGCTCAGTCGTCATCCACTTCAGTTTCACAGGCGAATTCAAACCTCAGCCAGGAGAATTCCGCCCGCTCTGTCGCCACACCAACGGCGGCTGTCAGGCTCGTCGTAGCAGCCGCCGCCGTGGATGCTGGTGTCGCCGTTGTCGTTCCCGCCGTCGTGGCGGTTGCGGCGCCCGGTGGTGGCCCAGTCAACGGCAACCGCAACGCTCGCGTGCTGCGACCTGCGGCCCCTGGCTCCGCGACCGCGCAACCTGTTGCAGCGGTTGTCTCAGCGGTTGTCGCGCCGGTCGTCGCGGCTCCTCCGGTGGTGGTGGCGCCGGTAGTGGTTGCCGTCGCCCCAGTCGCGCCAACAAATTCGCCTTCGACGCAACCCGTGGTACGACCCACGCAGCCTACGGTCCCCGTGCCACAACCGCGGGTGCAACCGGCAGTTCAGCCTCACACCGAAACGCCTGAAGCGCCGGTGTCGTTCTAACGAATTTCAAGCAAAGTTTTTTCAAATCATGACCTTGTTATCGAATGAGTTTTGCGAAAAAATTCGCTCTCGCAAGTTGCTAACTAATTGGGTTTTTGCTGCCAGTTTGCTCGGTGCTACGATCAGCGCGAGTGCGCGGCTTGAGGCGTCTCCATGGGTCCTCCCTCGAGGCCGCATTGTTGTCAGCGGCGGTGCGAACTACCAGTTTGCAAACAGCGAATTTTTCTCCGATGTCGCCAACGGGATGAGTAGCCCAACCGAGCGACGCTACTCGCTTCGCGGCGAGTATCAGGGAGTGTCGCTGTTTTCATCCATTCGCGCGGGTGTCGTGGATCGCTTCGAGTTCGAGTTTACGGTGCCGTTTCGGGCAGTCTCATACACTGCAGACCCAGTGCTGCTGCTGCCAACGGCCGTCACACCGATGTGTGACAACGCATGCGCACAGGCTGGCGCGCGATCAAACGTGATCAATTTTTCCCGTGGAGCCGTTGGGCTTGGCGATCTTTTGCTCTCGCTTCGCTATGCGATCATCCGTGCGCCGTCTCCCATTGTCATGGCCGCAGAGGTGCGCTTCAAGTCTCCCACCGGTTACGCGCTTCCGGAGGGCACCTTCGGGGTGAATCCCCAGTCCCAGGCTGAGTTTTTGGCCATGGCGGGCACGCTCGTGCGACCCGAAAATGTTCGCGACGATGTGACGCTCGGTGACGGGCAACTTGACGTCACCGCCTCGATCCTTACAGGCATTGGTCTTCGCAGCGGAACGTTTTTTCGTCTCGACGCAGGCTTCAACGCTCGCCTTGGCGGCGCGGGGCACCAGGTGGTCGGAAACTTTCGTGCGGGCCAATCGATCGGTCGATCCTTCGTCGTCTACGGCGGTGCCAACCTGCAGTACTCAGTGACCAACGGACGAGTGATTGGGGTGAGCGTTGCTGCGATCGACCCGCTGCTGCCCGCGAGAGAGTACGGCTCGATGGGGCCAACTTATAATTTGTTGCTCCGCGAAGTTTCGCTCGATCGGGACGCAGTAGATCTTGCGGGCGGAATGATCGTCCGGCTCACTCCAACGACAGAGCTCAACCTCGGATACTCTCGCACCGTCTGGGGCCGAAACGTCTCGGGGACACACTCACTCTCGTTGACGTTTTCTGCTTCGACCGATTGGGGCGCGCAGCCCACCCGCAGCCCGAATTGAGCGCGACCGACCCCATCCGTTAGCCCGCCTCGCCGGGATTGAGCGCGTTTTAAGCGAAAGCTGTATCTGCCCGGTACCGTTTAGCGGCGATCGCTGGTATGAATCCGCCGAAAATATGGCGCACGAATTCGTCTTCACAATGAGCGATGTCCGCAAGGTGTACCCCCCTAACCGGGAGGTGCTCAAGGGCATCACGCTGGCGTTTATGCCAGGCGCAAAAATTGGCGTTCTGGGCAACAACGGTAGCGGAAAAAGCACGCTGTTGCGCATCATGGCCGGCGTCGAAAAAGACTTTATGGGCGAGGCTCGGCCCACGCCCGGATACCGCATTGGGTACCTGTCGCAAGAGCCACAACTAGACGAGACGCGCGATGTCAAAGGCAACGTCGAGCTTGCAGTTCAACCCATCCGCGATCTGCTGCAAAAATTTGAAGACCTTGGTGCCCGACTTGGCGAGACGCTCTCGGACGCCGAGAGTGAAAAGCTCATGAATGAGTACGGTCACGTCCAAGAAGAGATCGATCGTCTCAACGCATGGGAGCTGGATCGAACGCTTGAGATCGCGATGGATGCCCTCCGGTTGCCGCCCGGCGATGCGAAGGTTGCAACGCTGTCTGGCGGCGAGCGACGCCGTGTTGCGCTGTGCCGTGTGCTGCTTGAAAAGCCTGATATTTTGCTCCTCGATGAGCCAACAAACCATTTGGACGCCGAGAGCGTTCAGTGGCTTGAGCTGCACCTCAAAGAGTTTCAAGGAACGGTGGTCGCCATCACGCACGATCGATACTTTCTCGACAACGTCGCGGGATGGATCCTTGAGCTTGATCGCGGTGAAGGCCGCCCATTCAAGGGCAATTACACCCAGTGGCTTGACTCAAAACGCAAGCGTCTTGAGATCGAAGAGAAGCAGTCCGGAGCCCGCCAGAAGGTTCTCGATCGCGAGTTAGAGTGGGTTCGCTCAAGTCCCCGGGCGCGACAGGCAAAGAGCAAAGCTCGCTTGCAGGCGTACGACACAATGCTTCAAGAGCGCGGGCCAGAGAAGGTCCTGCAGGCTGAGATCCAGATTCCTCCGGGACCGCGGCTCGGCGATGTCGTGATTGTGGCAAACAATGTGGCGAAGAGCTTTGGGGACAAAGTCCTGTACGACAAGCTCACCTTTAGCCTCCCTCGCGGCGGAATTGTCGGGATCATCGGGCCCAACGGCGCCGGAAAAACCACGCTCTTTCGAATGATCATGGGCACCGAGAGCAGCGACGGTGGCACGCTCACTGTGGGTGATACGGTGAAGCTGTCGTACGTGGATCAGTCTCGCGATTCGCTGGATCCAGCCAAGACTGTTTGGCAAGAGATCTCTGAGGGCAAAGACTTAATTCAGCTCGGAAAACGCGAGGTGAACTCACGCGCCTACGTGGGCGGATTTGCATTCAAAGGCAGCGATCAGCAGAAGCTCGTCGGCGCGCTCTCCGGGGGCGAACGCAATCGCGTCCATCTCGCGAAGTTGCTTAAATCCGGCGGCAACGTGCTGTTGCTTGACGAGCCAACCAACGACCTCGACGTTGACACGCTCCGCGCGCTCGAAGACGCGATGCTAGAGTTTGCCGGATGCGCCGTGATCATCTCGCACGATCGTTGGTTTTTGGATCGCGTTGCGACGCACATCCTCGCTTTTGAGGGTGACTCAACGGTGACCTGGTTTGAAGGAAACTACCAGGACTACATAGCCGACAAGATTAAGCGATTGGGTGAAGATGCGGTGCAGCCCAAACGCATTAAGTACCGCAAATTGACACGCCAGTAGCGATTATCCGCTCTACGCTCCGGGGCGGTCAGCGATGAGCAGGTGAATTTTTTCACCCTCGCGGGTCACGATCTCTCGCTGCCGAAATCGACCGTCCGTCGGTGCGCGCGCGACGTCGCACAAGTGCGCCGCATTGTACGGGCACGCACGACACCGTGACGGCGACGTTGTGTGCGTCGGCGCACGCTCGCCCTTCCAGTAGCCTAGCGCCCACTGAAGATGACGCTCGGCTGAAGGTGCATGGTGCGGAAACACAAACAGCGTGAACGAGTTTGAGTCGAGCCTGCGTACGCCAAGGCCCTGCAACGGGTCTGGCATCCCTGTGCTCGTGCCTGGGACCCGTGTGCCCCACGGAGCGACGCTAGCGATCTCGTGGGCTCGCTGCGCCATCGTCTCCGCGAGCTTCTCTGGTCGCACACGGCCGCGTTGAATGACCGCGACAACGTGGACCAGGTTGTCGATATTAAAGCCATTCGCTTTCAGCAGCGTGGCGTAGGTCTCGACCTGCATAATGTGGGTCGAGTACAGCTCTCGCCGAGACGAGAACTTCCATTCAAGTAGGAGTTTTGCTGTGGTCCCTTCGAGTTGAACGCGATCGGCGCGGCCCATGATCGTCACACCGTTGATCTCGCCAGAGAGGTTGAGCTCGACCAAGCCCATCGCTTCGCCGGTCTCCATCCGGCGCTTGATCTCATCTTGCGTAATCGGCTCTGCCTCGGCTTCGAGCTTCGCGTGACCTTCGGTCCCTGCCGTAAGCTCGCTGCTCGTCACGCGGACGTCGTGGAGCGTCGCAAGGTGAACTTGCATCTCGCAGTAGTACTGATTCGCGATCGTCGAGACAGCGACCCGTGGTGGTGGTGGTGGCGGCGGGTTCGCGACAATGCCTCGTACGATTGCTAGCGATTCTTCAGTAAAAAATAGCGCGATGGTCGACTCGAGGCCGTCTTTTCGAGACTGCGCGTAAAACCAACGAAGCGGTTCGGCGCACAGCGCGGCGCTGCTCAACAGCTCCCACGTTGCTTTGCGAGAACCCCGTGCGAGCGCGATCCTCAGAAAGTCCCGATACAACTCAGCGTTCGCGGCGATGAACGTTGTGCGCTCATTGCTTGCAACCGCATCGAAGTTTGGGGGCGGAGAATCAGTCACGAAAACCTATTCGCACTCTAGCACCACCGCAAATATTCAGTGCCATCTAATGTGCGAAATCCCCCGTCTCTTCGCAGCGATCACTCTGAATCGATCGTTTTGTCGCTTGTGCTTGCTTCGGCGATCGCAGCATTTCTGCGTGCGTCTTCCTCGCTTATCGCTCGCTTGAGCCACACCTTGGCGTTCTTGAG
>JANNCG010001057.1:0-7222 GCA_031386385.1 Myxococcales bacterium | reverse complement strand
GCTCTGAAATGGTGCGCGCCGGACACGCTGCGCTAATGGCCGCGCGAAGCAGCAAGCACCTGCAGCTGGCGTTGGTCATTGGGCGCGTGATCACCGACCGCGCAGAGCTGCTCTCCGCCGACGCGATTGAGCGCGGGATGGCCACGCTTGCGTGCTTGCCCACGGACAAAATGACGTCGCGAATCGCAGTGGACGCCGCGAGCGCCCGACTGTTAACGGCACACTTTGTGCTCTCGCACGACTCGCAAGGGACAGCTCTTTTGCAGTCCGAACGCCGCGTGGATGACGGCTCGGTTCACTTTGGTGGGACATCGAAAGAGACCATCGGACGCGATCGCGAAATCGGAACGTTGAGCGCCCTTGCCGCAGAGTCCGTCGGTGAGTCCGTCCCTCGCGTCGCCCTCGTCACCGGTGCAGCGGGAGTTGGCAAAACCCGCATCCGACGAGAGTTCATGTGGCGCGCGCGGCAAGCGCATCCCGAGACCCTCACGCTGCTCGCGCACGGCGACTCAACGTCTATGGGATCGCCGTACGCACTGCTCGGCAACGCGCTGCTCAACGCCTCTGCGGCGATTGAAGAGAGCGACCCTTTCTCGCGCGCAGCGAAGATCAAATCGTTTGTCTCTCAGGACATCCGCGACTCCAGTTCAGTGTCACACGTGGCAGGTTTTTTTCTCACAATGTGCAATATTCGTCTGCAAGAAGAGCAACTCGTTGCGCTCCTCGGCGCAGATTTTTATGCGCAGTGGGTGGTGGCGCAGAGCGACCCCCTTATCCTCGGCGACTCCCTGCGCGCCGCATGGCTTGATTGGCTCTCAGCGGTCACTGAAAAGCGCTTGGTCGTTTGCGTCTTAGAGAACCTGCAGTGGAGCGACCGATCTACGTTGCAGCTGATCGACAACACATTGCGGACGCTTCACAACCGGCCCATTTGCGTTTGTGCCTTTGGACGACCCGAGGTTGATGATCTCTATCCGGCTTTGTGGGCCGAGCGCTCGGTGCAGCAGATTCGCGTCGCGCCTTTGTCTCGACGTGCCGCTGAGCGGCTTGTTCGTTCGCTTGTCGGTGATGTCTATCCGTTTGAAGAAAAAGTGCTTACCCTCGCCGACGGGAACCCGTTTTTCATCGAAGAAATTCTTCGCTCCCTCGCGGCGGGCGGCTCTGTCGGCTCACTCCCCGATTCGGTCTCGGGAACGGTCCAAGTCCAGCTCGACACGTTGGACCCCACCGAGCGCCGACTGCTTCGCGTCGCGAGCGTGTTTGGTCGCTCATTTTGGCGTGGCGCGGTGATCGACTTGCTTTCAGATGGACCACAGGACTCGTTTGTCGCCGGTTCAGTGCGTCGCTGGTTGAGCGAGCTTGAGCGTCGTGAGCTGATCGCCCGAAGCAAGAGCTCGATGGTGGCGCACGAAGATGAGTATGTGTTTCGCCACGCCATCGTCCATGATGTCGCATACTCAATGCTCACTGAGGACGATCGAATCGCCGCCCACAGGCGTGCCGGCACCTGGCTCGAGAAGGCACAATACGGTGACGATCAAGTCTTGGCTGCGCACTATGAGCATGGGATGTTTCCTCATCGGGCGGCGGTGTTTTATGCACGTTCGGCCGCTCGCGCCATGGCCGGCGATGACTTGAAGGGCGCGATCTCAAACGCCCAGCGCGCGCTTGAGCAAGTGCAACTGCATGAAAAAATCACGGACCTCTCTGATGCGGTCCCCGGACTCACGGGTTTGTCAGAGCTTGAGAAAGCCAGGCTTGACGCTCTGTTGATTCAAGCCGAAGCACACCGATGGCAAGGCAATGTTGAAGCTTGCCTCACGCATGCCCGCGAGGCAATGGAGCGGGCACCCGTCGAGTCTGCGTATTGGTTTCGATCGCTCGGTGAGCGCGCCAATGCGCTTGGTAGAATAGTGCAATACGATGATTTAGAAGCGCTCGCGACCCGTTGGCTTCAGACAGAGCCGTCCGCAGAGGTTGTCGGGGTGGCGATCGCGGCAGGTGGACGAATGACCGCGCAGTTGATGGTGGTGGGTAGACTGCTGGCAGGGCGGGCAATGCTCGATCGCTTAAGCGAGCTGGTCGAAAAACACGCACCCGATGACCCCATCGCAGACGCGCGATTTTATCAAGGGCGTGCGCAACTTGCTCTGCACGAGGGCAACAAAGAAGAGTACCTGCACTGGATCACTCGCACAATGTCGTCCTTTGCGCGTGGCGGTGACAAGCGCAACGAGTGTATTCAGGGCGTCAACGTAGGCAACGCCCTCGCACACGTCGGGGCGTATCAACGCGCAACCGAAATGCTCACGCCACTGCTTGTCACGGCCGATCGACTCGGACTACGAACGGGGCTCGCTTTTGTCCGAAGTACCCTGGGCCTTGTGGCGGTTCGGCAAGGAGCGTTTGAGCAAGGGTTGCAGCTACAACTGCAAGCGGATCGTGTGTTTTCAACGCAGAAAGACGTACGAATGCGCGCCTTCGCGATGATCTATATTGCGGACGCCCATCGAGGCTTGGGCAACCTAGAGCTCGCCGCCACCATCGCGCGAGAAGCCCTCGATCAATTTGCACTTGTCCCGACCACACGAGGCCCTGTCCTCGCGGTACTTGCGCGCATTCGGTTTGAGATGGGGGCGGTGCAAGAAGCGCTCACACTCAGCCGTGAGGGTTTTGAGATCTTGCAGGATCCAACGGTGGCGGTTGAAGAAGGCGAGATCGCGCTACGCGTGGTCTATGCGGAGTCACTGCTCGCGACAAACGACAGAGCCACCGCGCTCAGTGTCTTGGACGAGACAGCCCGCATCGTGCAAAAGCGAGCGACTGCTATCGGGGACGTGGCGCTTCGCGCGTCGTTTATGGCGATCGATGAAAACGTCCGAGCGCTGCAGCTGTTTCGCGCATTGACGAGCGAATGACGGGCAAAATCCGTGTTCAAACGCGGTGCAGCGAGTAGAAAAAATGATCACCGGTGCCCGCCGGGGCGTTGATGCCGCCAATGCCTAAGCAAACATCGGCGGTGAGTGATTTGACCTCGTCGTACAAAAATTTTCGCACCGGCGGAAACCAATCTTGCTCATATCGCATTTGCCAACACTCGGTGGGGCGCCAGCGAGAGGGCTCTTGCGTGGCAGAAAACTTTCCGCCGCGCAGGCACTTCAACGCGATCCACCACTGGTGGTCCAAAAAATCAATACCCCAGTGCGAGAGCTTAAAGCCCACAAACTCCGCAGTGACAAAAGGCACATTGCGCAGCTTTTTTGCTGGCGGAAGCCATCTTAACAGCGTCCCTCGGTACTCTCCCGTTGGCACCGGTCCCGGCGGCGAGTCAATGTAGAGTCGGTCGAGATCAGTCCAGTGAAGTTGGCGAAGCGAAGCGAGGGTGGCGGTCACGGCAAAGGACTATACCGAGGGATGTGGGCTGAGTGCCAAAATCGTGCGAACACGAGCTGCTGCCACAAACATCTCTTAGTCGCGACAACACAAAATGCCGCCGCCGCCAGGCCCCGGCTTGCGAATAAACTCGCTCTCACGCAGGTCCGCGCCCACTTCGTTGGAGGCACAAGTCCAGGGTTGAGAGAGGGCACCACACAGGTTGCTTCCGAAGCGATTGAGTGGCGCGCAGGACGCTTGAGGGAGCGCACCCTGCGAGCCGCAGCCGAAGATGTCGTTGGTCGTGTCGTTGTTGGGCGCGCAGTCCGTCCGACAGTCCCGCGCTGTGCAACCCGCTGCCATCCCGGTCGCACATTGACCGCAGCCGGGTCCTGTTTGGCGAGTCGCCCAAAACGAGTCTGGCGGACCATCCATAGCTCCATCGCATCCGTTAATCGACCGCACAGCGACCTCGCGACTGGATCGGCAGACATGAAATCCGACGGCGCATAAATCACTCGCGCTGCATCCCACGCCGTTGGGGTTGGGGCCGTTGTTTCCGGCGCCACGCGCACAAGTCGGCGAGGTCTCTCGGGCAAGGCCCGGAAGCGAGAACCCTCCCGCGCACGCCGCGATGTTCGCAAAGCGTTGGAGGTCACGAAAAGCCTCGCGAACGCCATCGGCACAGCCCCCACACTCGACCCGCGCAAAGACGCATCCCGTAGCAGAAACGCACGTGTTTTGCGTGCAAGGATCCATGTCTTCACACACAATTGGCGTGTGCTCGCACAAGCCGATGTTGTTGCAACGGTCCGTTGTACAAAGGGACCGGTCGTCGCAGAGGACCATGGGGTTGGGGCGACAATCAAACACCCCTGCATCGATATCAAACGCGTCACGATCGGGGACGTCCTGCAGGACCGCGTCCGTGGCAGGCACATCGCCGAGCGGAGTGCGCAGGCCCGAGCGCGCACCACAAGCGCCGAGGGCTAGACAGAATCCACAAGATGCCAGCAAACGCATGATCAACACGTGCCTGAGTATACCGTCGTGTGAGTTGATCGGTCCGACTAAATTTCGCGGCGCGAGATGCCCGATTGAATGTTGAGCCGCAGCTGCGACGGCACTACAAGGTGCCTTCCATCTGGAAAATCGCAAAGCGTCAACTCTCCAGCATAACACACAGTCCCGTCGGCGTAGCGGTACAGCGACATGGTGCCAGGGCTGACCTCGAGAACGTCGTAGCGGTGCGTGACTGGATCAACCAGCAGGATTGAAGACAACATGGATGTCCACCTTTCGGACGTCGTTGGGGATTCGTACGTCGTTGTGGCTGAACGCAGAACATACCAGCGGCGTCCCCTCGGGGCCGGCACCGCGCGACTGGTCACTTGGATTACTTCCTCTCCTTCAGCGGGAGACCATGTGTCTCGTCGCAGCTCAGTGCCGTCAGCGAATCGAATGGCGCTCCCGGTGACATACACTCCGGGCGATGCTCCGGCATCTTGGGCCGACGCCGTTGGCTCGCTCCCGTCGGAAACCCACGACAATGTGCCGAGACGATAGTCTGGCTCATTCAAGAACGTACGCACAGAGATCGAGCCCACCGGGGGTGTGGTAATTCGCTGCGGATTCCATGTTTGTGCGGTACCGAAAAAGCTCTGTCGGCCACAGTGCTGCTCAACTTCGAAGTGCGCGTCAGGCGGATCGCCACAACTGGCAAACTCAGCCCACTTAAAGGCAGCGACGTCTGGCGCGGTGAGCGTGGCGGTCACCGGGAGGTTTGAGAGGACTGTCTCACTCTGAATGGGTGCAAAGTGGCTGTCAAACAATGGATGAATCTCCGCGCGGACGTGCACAAAATTCTCTGAGCTGCCCTCGGGGCGAAGCCAACATCCTCGAACCACCAACGCACGACCTCGTTGCTCGTCGAAAGCGATCCCGCTTAAAAACGGGACGTGACGAAGCAGGGGCAGCCACCGGTTCGAACTAGGGTTCCAGCTTCCGGGACGAACGGAATCATGGTTTGTACAACGGACGCCTTCGTCCACGCCACCGGGATCCCACCGCTGGACACGAAGCACCGGCAGTCCCGCGCGCGCCGCCCTCGCCCAGCTGGCGTGAAGCGCCTCGAACGAACGACGGATCCATGCGCCCTCAGGAGAATTGCGGAGAGACTCCAGGTCCGGCTCCGCCTCCCATCGGGGCAAAAACTCAGGCAGATCCTCTCGCAAGACCTGCTTGATAAACGCCGCTGCCGCGGCAATGTCGTTCAATTTCGCGGCGGCACACGCAGCGTGAAATCGGGCAAGAGTCCACGACGCATTCCGCGCGAGCAGAGCCTCGAAAGCGGCGCGCGATTGAACGTAGTTCGCTGCGCGGTGCACAAGCAATGCTTGTTGAAGCTGCCTGTTCATCTCGCTGGTGGGCCTCGTGTCGGACAGGTTTGTACCAAGCTCGGACAGCGGGATGAGCTCAAGCGGCGGGGCCTGAGTCACAACAACGTCGGTCACTCGCGCCTCGCTCGCCACATCCGTGAGCGTGACGTCTGGGACGAGCGCCACGCGGACACCTCGACGACAGCCAACGGCGCTCAGCAGCATGCCGCTGCACACCACAGCAAAACACCAAGGTTTCATCTCGATGAGCGTACATGCCTTTCAGTGGAAGATCAGGCCCGGCGCCAGAGTATTTGCTAAAACCCGGACCCAAAGCGCTCGCGCCGAGGACTCTATCGCGTACTATCCAGAGCCATGGCGAGTCTCGCACTTCGTGTCGCTCCGAGCATTTTGCTGCTCTCGGTTTGTTTCGTCCAACCCGCGAATGCCACGCCGCCCGCCCGCACTCCGCCCGCGCAACCCGCCATCGAGCACGGCGCCGAGTGGGCGCCAATTGTGCGATTTGGCGCTGGAATCGCAGTCGTTGGCCCCACCCTCGGCGTCCAAGGCGAAGCGCACGGTGGCGTTCGTCGCTTGCATGTTGGCGTCCCGACACCGGTGTTTGATCTCGCGCTCGAAGCAGGGTACGTCGGCGTGGCGACGAACGCGTACGAGTGGCACCTGTTCTCTGCCTCGGTATCACCAGGGGTCGGCGTTGGGCTCTGGGCGGTGCGTTGGGCCCCTCGGTTTTTAGCCGGAAGCACCAACAGTCGCCTCGGGATTGGCGTTCGCAACGAGCTCATCCTTGGGTACCTTCGAGGACTCATTGAGTTGAGCACCGGGCACTCGTTTGTGCGCAACAACACAGACACACACGCGTTTCACGTGGGAGTCACACTGGATCTGGGCCTCGCGCTCTATGCAGTCTTGGGTTTCTTTGGCAGCCGCAATGCACGCCCCACCGGTGGGCGGCCGCAGGTCACGCAAGTCGCCGAACCAAGCGGCGCGACGGGCACAAACCCCTGACCACCAGCCTCTGCGCGCGGGTATACGACTCGCAATTTTCGCTACACTAGATACTGCCATGCAAGTTCAAGACGCTTACGAGATTCTGTTGTCGCTTCACGCACCGGCACGGCTTGTTCGCCATGCAGAGTTGGTCCTTGAGGCATCAACCGCCCTCATCTCGGGGTTGAAAAAAATTGGAATTCTCGTGGACGAGCACTTTGTCTACGCCGGAGCAATCTTGCACGACTGTGGCAAATCGCTGCACCCTGAGGAGCTTCACATCCCCGGCGCCAAACACGAGTTGGCCGGTAAAAATGCACTCCTCGCGAGGGGTGTCGAGTCAGCACTCGCCGGAGTGTGTATCTCCCATGCTCAGTGGGCTTCGCTCAAGTGTGCGCCGGAAGAGCTGCTGATCGCCCTCGCCGACAAGCTGTGGAAGGGAGTGCGCATACCGGCCCTCGAAG
>JANNCG010000991.1:0-3588 GCA_031386385.1 Myxococcales bacterium | reverse complement strand
CCTGATCCAGCGCCGCAACGCCCGCTAACGCCGTCGAAACGTGTGCTATGGTTCGGCTGAGAAATCGGTCTCGTCCGCCATGCCTATGAGCCACAATCCAGATGCACGGTCCCTATTTGGGTGCCGGCATGAATGAAACCGATCGGTCGAGCATCCCAGAAGTAGCGCCCCCAAAAGGGAATCTTTCTTCCACCGCGGTCGAGCAGCCCACTGTCCGCCGCGCAACTCCCAGCAAAGGGGTTGACACGATGACTTCGACCGCATTCACCTCGTCCGCAACCTTGTCACTCGTCCCCACGGACGACGGCGTACCTCCGTATGTCCGCAAAGCCATCGCCGGCGATGCCGCAGGGTTTAAAGAACTCTACCTTCGCCACAAACGCGACGCTGCACGGCTGTGCCATCGCATGGTGGGGCCACGGGCGGATCTTGAAGATGTCATTCAAGAGGTGTTTATTCAGGTCTTTCGATCGCTCAACGGTTTTCGCGGCGACTCGCGGTTCACCACCTGGCTGCATCGGGTCACGGTCAACGTCTGCCTGATGTACCTCCGCGCTCAGCAGTCACGTCCGCAAGTGAATCGTACGAGCACAGTCCCTGAGCAACCCACGGCGGAGATTGATTCGCCTGCGAGCGGCGCGGCGACCGCGCAGCGCCTTCGGGCGCTCTATCGCATCCTCGATACGATTGCCGAGAAAAAACGCACGGTATTTATCCTTCACGAGCTTGAGGGAGTCACCGCGTCAGAGATCGCCACGATCGTCGGCGCCCCGGTCCTGACGATCCGCACGCGACTCTTTTATGCCCGTCGCGAGGTCTACGCTTTAATGGCCAATGACCCCGCCCTTGAGTCCGTCGCCAACGAACTGCAACTTTCAGAAAGCCTTTCAGAGTCATGAGCGATCACCCAACGGACGAAGCACTTTATGCTGCGGATCCGACCGCAAAAAAACACTGCGTCGACTGTGTTGATTGTGCACGCCGATTCAAGCGCCTCCGTGCTGGGGCTGCGCTCATCGACATCGCCGCTCGACAGTCTGCCCCTCCGCTGGATTGGCACTCACTCGACGCCATTGTGTTCACCGCCGCCGAGCAAACCGCGCAGCAGGTTCGCGACGGAACACTCAAGCCCACACGCTCGCCAACCCAACGAATCGCGTCGATCGCGCTTCCGCTTGCGATGGCGGCTTCGATCGTCTTCGGGGTGTACCGTTATAACGCAACGCAAACGCCAACTTTGCCAAGCACTGGACAACATTTGGCTCAGCACTCACCGCAGCACGTGGCTCCGACTCCTGTTGTTGCCCAAGCAGAATGGGACGCACCGCGTGTGCTCTTCACCACTCGATCGGTTCTGTTGACCCCGCCAAGCGCGGAGACACGCCCACTTCGCGTGGATTCAATCATCTCCGCACGAGCAGTGCTTCGAACCAGCACATCAACCGCCCGTGCAGTTATCGCGCTCGCACATGGCCAGCGCGTAGATCTACGCTCTAGCTCACAGCTGCAGTTCAACTCGGCGACACGTGCGGAGAGCTCGGTTGAGCTTGTCTCAGGCGAGGCCCGCGTGGATGTGGCGCCGGAGAGCGGTCGCGTCGCGATGACCGTACAACAGTGGGGATTTGCAGCTAAAAATGGAAGCGTCGTGGCGAAATTGGACGGCGACTCGTTGAAGCTCACCGTGTTGTCCGGCGAGGTGACCTGTCGATTTCAGGGTGGCGCCGAGCAGACATTGCAGCCTGGTGCTCAGTGGACGCTGAGCAAAACGGGCGTTGTCTCGCAGGAGGCGCTCACCGGTGCTGTCGCGGATTCGCTCTCACTGGATGCGGTCCTGGCGCGCCTCTCGGATGAAGGCTCGCTGGTCGCTGTGGGTGAGCTTCCTGCTGGGGCGCAGCTCTCGTTTGCCGATCGTGTTGAGATTCCCTGGGATTTGAGCGCGCTTCGTGTGCGATCAGCGATGGTTCTTCGCGCTGAAAAAGCTGGGCAAGTGTGGGAGGTTCGCGTGGATCCATCGCAGCCGACCGCACCGGAGTGGTCGGTCACCACCGCGCCAGTGGTGGCCGCGATCAATCCAACGCTCGCTCCTTCAGGCACCCACGTACGACATGCAACTGCGGCCGCTGTGACGGTGATGACGGCGAGTACGATTCCCGATGATGCGCGTGGGTCATTTCGGGTCATTCAACGAATGGTTGGCCAGCGGACGAGCCCCTGTTTTGATCGCTGTGAGCGCTCAAATAGCTGCGGCGATATCGCGTCGATGGCGGCAACCGTTCAGCTCGACGCTGAAGGGCGTGTCACCAGTGTTCAGCTCAGCGGACACCCAACACCGCTGCTCGCTGCGTGCATTGAGACCGGTGTTAGGGCCGCGCGACTTCCTTTGCTTCCGAACGCGCGTGTGAATCTCGGACAATTTCGCCGCTAAACGCCGACTCGCTACTCCGCAAGTAAGTGGTACGGCGGCAATCCCAAGGGGATAGGGATCTCGTTGAGTCGTGTCCCGTCATTGGCGAAGATCACGATCCCAGAGGGTCGCCGAAGGCCTTCGCTGCCGCGGTCACCGATGTACAGGCGACCATCGCGCGCCATCACTGGGGCGGTGAGGGCGTATTCTGGAACGTCAATCCAAGTGCGAACGACCCTGTTGTTTGTCAGATTGAATTCGACCAAGCGCGTGTGCGCGACGGTCATCTGATCGTTTGCCGCCGGCTCAGTCATCGTCACCACAAGCAAGCGCTCATCGTCTAACGCTAGGACGTGCAGAGGGTTGCCGGAGAGCGACGCTTCTTCAGCTACGTATCCGCTCACTGTCAAAGTGCGCGTGTCGATTCGCGCGATCGCTCCGTCGCTGGGTGCGCGCAACGATCCAGCGCAAGGGACAAAGAGCCATGGTCCTCGAAGCGCCATCGTACCGAAGGGATTGCCGCGGGCGAGCTCGATGGCTTGGACATCGGCGATCGCTGGATTCGCGTCGACGAGAGTGAGCGAGCGACGATCGAGCACTGCGATGGCGGCTGTCGACCACTGGTCAAAATTGACCGGAATCCGCTGGAGCGAAACAAACACCTGCGTGTCCGTAAGGGCCATCGCGAAGGGTCTGCTCTTTTGTGAATCTCCACGAAGGGGCGCGAGATCAATGTTAGAAACAACCGTATTTTCTCTGACAGAATAGACGCCGAGCGAGCTCTGATCGTTGCGTGTAAACAGCGCTTTGTCTGCATCTAAAGCGACGTAAGAGCGCACATTTGCGGATTGATTGCCCATCCTCGGCGACACCGATGTCGTGAGCATAAGTGCCAGACCATCAGTTCGAAACCGAGCAAGCTCATCGACGGATCCCAGCGTGTATTGAAGGGCCAAGAGCGAGTCTTGGTGACGGGCTAACAGTGTGTCGCCAGTCACCGTCGCGAGCTCTCGCCAGACGCAGCGGGACGTGGGATCAAGCGCGACAATCTGTCCCGAGCTATAGTCGCTGGTGCTGATCCAAATCGGCGCGGCGCTTAAAGCGACATCGGCACAGTACGATGAGTCCGAGAGTGTCCCACCGTCACCCGGTGCTGGCGAGCCTCCTTCACAGCCGAGAGCCAA
>JANNCG010000940.1:0-4572 GCA_031386385.1 Myxococcales bacterium | reverse complement strand
TTCCGCGCAGGACGCGATCGGCCACCATCGCCGGTCCAAGCAGTCGTCCATGGTAGATGCTGACGTTTCCGAAGGGTTGTCCACCTTCTAGTGCGCGGTGGGCCGCGATGAAAAAATCACTCAGTCCGTCGCCATTCAAATCCGCTGCCCCACCGACTGCGTTGCCAAAAAACTCGTTCGGGGTGGGACCCTCGAATACGCGTGATGGAGCCCGCGGGACACCGGTGCTGCTTCCTAGGTACAAGCTCGCGCTTCCCGCGCTTCTGCGACCGCCAGGCGACGCTGGTGCTGCTCCGACGATGAGATCGCCATAGCCATCGCCGTTGGTGTCCCCTGCGCTCGACACTGAATAGCCTGAATAATCTCCCGCGCTCGCTCCTTCAAGAACCACGGTTGGCGCGGCTGAGATACCCCCCGCACTTCCATGAAAAACACACGCGATGCCGTTGTTCATCAGCCCGCCTCTAGAAGCAAAATTCGCCCCCACGATGAGATCGCCAAAACCGTCGCCGTTGACATCCCCGGCGCTCGACATTGAAAATCCGAGGCGGTCCTCCGTCGCAGTGCCCTCAATCACTCGGTCCGGAGTGCTGGCAACTCCCGCCATGCTTCCGTAGTGAACCCGTATAGCTCCTGCGTTTATCCGTCCGCCAGGATCGGCGCCAACCACCCCGACGACCAAATCGTCAAAGCCATCGCCATTGAGATCCGTGTGAGGGTTTGCGCTCGAATCCACACCTCCAGAGTTATCCCTCGCCGGGACGTGAAAGAGCCACGTTGGGCTATAGGTCGTACCCAATGACAGCCCAGCGGTCGCGCGGAGCCGCCAAAAGACGACCCCGCGTGCAGGCAAGGCCATCGTGGGGCGAGCATTGGAGCCTATCGCGCGAAGGGTCTCAATGACCTTGGTGCAGGCACGGTCGCGGCAGAGTTCGACGATCGCTCCGTCTGTCCCGGCAGGCAATTGCCAGCGCAAAGTGGGGCGGCGAAGCGTCACATCGCCAAAGGACAAGGGCGCGATCGGTTGCGGAAAAGCCCCGTTTGGCACGCTCGCGTCGCTCGGCGGTGCGGCCCCATCGGAGCCATCCGAGCCGTCGGAGCTTTCAACAACATCAAGCGCTGCATCCGTTCGTCCGCTGGTTGCGTCAATCATGGCCGTTGCCGCATCCTCCACGGCCCCATCGTTGCCCGAGATCACGACGGGAATCTCCGCCGGCACACACTCCCCTAAATCACCACAGGTCGCGTTTTGCTCTCGGCACCGAACGCTCACCGTACAAGCATCAGGCGCCACCGAGCTGCACCCCACGGACTGATCCCCACAGCGAAGTGGCAAAAAGATCCGAGCGGTCCCGGAGCGGCCGCGAACAAAGGACACTCTCGCCGCACGATCGACCCAAATCGCAGGCGAAGTAGCGGTCGCCGCGACCGTTGCGCGAACCCACAGTGTCGCGGTGTTCTGCGAGCGATCCGATGGAGCTAACACACCGATTGAGCCACCCGCCGTAAAGGTCCCCATCGCGTCGTTGGACCGAACCAAGCGAAGGGTACCCATCGAGACTCCGTTGGCGCGCGTGGGAAGCTCGCTCGGCGCAACACTCCCGTTAAACGAGAAGACCTCCACGCTGAGCGGACGTTCGAGTGGCGCATCGGTGTCGATAAACAGCTGAATCTGTGTCGCCGGTGTGCGGCATCCAATGAGAACAAAACAAGCTGCGCAGCGTCGCAAATACGTGAGGTTTTTCACTGGCAATCGCAAGCTCATCTTCATCATGGAGCTCAGGTTTTGTAGCTCGGGTCTAGGCGCTCTGCCTTGCGGATCAACGCGGGCCACACAAACGCGCCGCCGAGACCAGCAGTCTGCACTCGAAGTGCGTGCGCCACGCCTTGCACAATGAGCGGATTGACCTGCGTGAGCTCGCCTCCCGCTTGCGCACTCAGTTGGATTTGGCAGGTCGATTCAAAGAAGTACATCGCAAGAAAAGCATCTGCGATGGTCTTACCCACAGTGAGAAGTCCGTGGTTGCGCAACATCAAGAACTGCGCAGTGCCGAGGTCCTTTTGCAATCGCGGTTTCTCTTCATCGCGAAACGCGACGCCCTCGTAACCGTGATACGCGAGCGACGCCAACACGAAGGTCGCTTGTTGACTGATCGGCAAAATGCCACCCGCTTGCGCGCTCACCGCAACACCGGCGCGTGTGTGCGTGTGCAGTACGCACCCTGCGTCTTCGCGCACTTCGTGAACGGCGCTATGAATGACGAATCCCGCTGGATTCACTGGAAAAGGCGACTCAATCAGCTTGTTGCACTGCTGGTCGACCTTGACCAAGCTACTCGCGGTGATCTCGTCAAACATCAGCCCGTAGGGGTTGATCAAGAAGTGATGCTCAGGCCCAGGGATCCGAGCGCTGATATGGGTAAAGACCAAATCGCTCCAGCCGTAGGCGGCTACGAGTCGGTAGCACGCGGCGAGGTCGCAGCGCAGTTGCCATTCTTCAGCGCTGACTGCGTCTTTGATTGAGGGTATTTGCATGGGAGAGGCTCCAGGTCGGTTGGTTGAGGGGATCGCGAGCAAAATACAGTATTTAACGACAGCATCCGCAACGAAGTGCGGATGGGTGGATTTCTTGCCGAGTTGTCAGTCGCGAGGTTGTGATCCAAATCACACAAATGGGCGGCGCCGGTAGAGCCGCCAACGCAAAGGGTCGAAATAGAAACTCATCGCGAAGCACCACTGTTGCGCGGGTCCGTCGCGAACGCTCGTGAATCTGCGCAGCGCTCTCTCGGTTCTGGTTCCTATCCCGCGTTGACTTCGCCGGGTCACCGTTTATACCCTCGATCCATGAGCTCGCTTCGCACGCACGGCCTGGTCCACGGGACGCACTCGTCGGCAATACCTGCAAATTTTCAACACATTGCGCTCTACGCAGGAGCTGCCTCGTGACGATCGCGGAGGTCGCTCAGCTCGCGTCAGCGCTTGCGGTCATCATCGCGTTGGTGTTTGGAATTCTCCAGCTCCGCCACATGGGCAAGACCCGCGCGCTCGCCGGATCGACCGAGCTCGTGCGCGCGATTCAGACGTTGGAGTTTGCTCGAAGTGTGCGGTTGGTGTTGGGACTTCCCGACCAAGCAGATCCAGAGTTGATCCGAAACGACTCAGAGATGACAGCGGCGGTTTTTTATCTGGGCCATGTGTACGAGAGTCTTGGTGTGTTGGTTTTTCACCGCATCTTGCCCTTGCATTTGGTTGACGACTTGATGGGCGGATACCTACGGCAATCCTACGCGAAGCTCGGTCCGTACTTGGAGTTTCGACGGCAAGAATTGGGGGTCTCGTACGCCGAGTGGATGGAGTGGCTCGCGGAGCGCTTAATCGCGCACCCAAGTCCTGGCAAGAGCAAAGGAGCGCACATCGCACACCGCAACTGGCGCCCCTGATCGCACAACAGCCTATGCGCTACCGTGTGTGTGCGTAGAAGGCGACCAGGATCCGCCCTTCGGTACGCACACTCGATCGCATAGCCATCATCGCGATCGCTGCAGTGCTTGCGGGCTCAATCATAGACAGTCTCGTACCAAAGAACTCGACGCCCGTGAAACTCGCCCCTTCGGCTGATCTCTGGGGTTTCAAACGCAAAAACCACGCCCAAAGAGCAACGAAGACCAACATTGGCGCACCACCCCGTTGGACGATCCAAGACGCGCACCAAGGTGGTCTCAGAGAGCACGAGCCCACCGCTAACGGACACAACAAGCGACGTAAGCAACGTCGCCAACAGCCTAAACAGCGACGCGCCACTCGAAGAATCTACTGCCCATAGTGCAATCCACAAGGCAATCGCCGGTACCGCAAGCGACGCGCCTGCAACACGGATCGCTGGCGACACCAACTCTCCCCCAAACAGAGTCACGAGAACGCCCGCGCCAGATACTACAAGCGTCGGAGTCGTCGCCAAAAACACTAAGCTTTGACGTCGAGCACCCACGAGCACAAGGCGCAAGTCCAGTTCATCGATCACCACGGTTGCTGAGTCTTCGACAACGTATTGTGTCCGATACCCCGCGTCCCACGTTGTGTTGATTTTTTTCGCGTCAAACACGACAGCAACGCGCCACTCTGCGGTTGCAAATGCACCGACCAACTCACGCGCATCTACCGTCGCCGACCAATGATCGCCGAAGACTCTCTCAAACTTCGCTCGCACAACGCTGCGCTCTTTTCTGAGCTCAACCATGACCGGTGCCACAGAGCCGGTGAACGTGAGTACGATTTCGTCGCGTGCTTCTGCAATGATTCGCCGCGAAGGTTGTGGGGCGCGCGCAGAGGCGCATCGATCTTGATCGAACAACTGAACAAAATGCTTCGACATAAACCCTCAGGCCCTTTGCTTGTCACTGTCGTGATGACTCACGCAATGTGACAGCGGTTCGCGCGCAAATCTCCAGCCAGTGTCCCCTTACTTCTCAAGCGAATTTGCTCACTGAATCCATTTGTTAACACGGCTGAACGGCCGCGTTCACACGACTTTACGTCGCTACGGAGAGCCTGACGAACCACCTGCAACCTCAT
>JANNCG010000217.1:0-1855 GCA_031386385.1 Myxococcales bacterium | reverse complement strand
TATCCAGCTATTTACACTGGCGAATCCGCAGCAACCGGCGGAGACGTTTGCCTATCAGGTCTCAAACATGGCGCTCAGTTTAGACGCACCGCCGGGTGAGTACGATATCGTCTCGGTGCTCGTCCCAGACGCACCTCGGTTTATCCCGCCCATCGGAAACGCGGACGTGGTGGGCGTTGAGTCAGGAGGCAATTTTGACAACGACTTTCTCGGTGCGGATGCGTCTGAGCTGTGGATTCTTGGGCCCGATGGGCGAGTGGTGACCGCTGACCTCGCGCACACTGGCGTCGGTCCGGCGGGGCTTCTCTCGCGCGCGCGTGGGTTTGGTCGTGGCCGTGGGACCTTTTTAGTCGTACGTCCTTGGGTGCAAATTCCGTCGACTTTTCCGGTGCTGATTGGGGGCAATCGGTTGCCGACTGCGACACAAAACTCCACGTTTTGGGATCTCACCGTAGACTCTGAGCACCCCATCTCAAACCCCGGTCGCATGCGGGTAGTCTTCAATGATTGGTACGGCAACAACGATTCGGACCAAGACGGATTGTCCAACACCGTCGAGAGCAGAATGGGACTCTGTACAGGCGACAATGCGTTTGCCGGACGTGTCTCATGTACGACCGTCAACGTGATGCGACAGCTGCCAGAAGTGATAGCACGCGATCCTCGCGACACAGACGGTGACGGGATCAGCGACACTGCAGAGGTCCTCGGGACCGATGAGGGACACGGGCGTGCGGTACAGCCTTTGAGCAACCTGTGTCTCACCACCGTGATCGACACGCACGACGCGAACCAGACTTTTCCCTTGTGGAACTTCGATCCCAAACACAAAGACATCCTCGTCGAGCTCGATCGCGCGCCGTTTATTGTCGACTCGCGGTTGCCTAATCCGATGCCGGGAGTCCCAGATTTTACCGGACGACCGCTACGATGTTTTAACGAGCTCACGGGCTGCCGTGCCGATCAAGCAGTGTCGCCGTCTTTGGTCGACACAACGTCCCCGGAGGCCCAAGCGCAGATCGCATTCTTCAAAACCCAGCTCATTGGGTGGCGAGATATCTACCGCAGTGTCCCGGCGAATTATGCGCAAAACCCTGATGGGCTCGCAGGGATCGAGATGCACTTTGACGCACGAATTGCAGCCCGTCAGGGAGCCACGCCACACCCTGGCGCGCCAGATTTTATCGTGTACGAGCCAGTTGCCAATCCAGCGCAGGGCGCAATGCAAGATCGTGCAGCGATGGGTCTTGTGATTGCATCTCCTGGTCTGCGCGATCGCTCAGCGTCGGGCATGTCGCCGGGGCTGGGCAGCCGTTGCTCGTGCCGTGGCAACAACGCGTGTCCACATTTTGGTCACGCGAGCTATGGTCGGTGGGGAGTGTTTCAATCCGCGAGTGGTGGCGGCGGTCAAAGTTCGCAGGGAGCTTCTCTCGACATCAACGGGATTAGTGCGACAACGGGCGCGCATGAGCTGGGGCACAACTTGTGTCTTGGGCATGGCGGACCGGACCTGCATTGCATAGGCGTGCTCAACCCGTTTATGAGCGCGACGGGACACGAGACGACGGACCTGGGCGCGAACTACAAGTACGCGTTTGGATCCATTATGAACTATGGGTACTTGGGTCTTACCAACTTCTCACGCGGTGAGCGAACAGGGTTTCCATTGCCGCAGCCGTACACCATCCCGGCGAATCCCGCTGCGGGATTGCCCGAACAAACCGTGATTGGGTTTCCTGAACTCTCGACGTTTGGGAGCCTGTCGGCTGCGCTTGTTGCGGGGCACAGCGTCCCGCAGGTGCCGGGGCCGCGCTGCCCTATCGCAGCGCCCTCGGTCGATGGCGGCGTTGACGGA
>JANNCG010000875.1:0-3689 GCA_031386385.1 Myxococcales bacterium | reverse complement strand
CTTCGATAAAGGGCTGCAAAAACCGGACAGTTGAGCGCTTAGTGCTCAGATACGAGCACTCGCGAACCTCAACGGATCCATATAAATCATACACAATATCGTGAATCTCGGCTAAGGACTGACCATCCATCCACGAGGATGACAGTGGTTGAGAGGCCACCGCCTGACGCGAGCGTTCGCTGAGCTCACGAAAGACGGGATCCCACCGCTTGCGTTCGCGCAGGACTTCGACAATTGAAGTGAGAAGGTGACCCTTCATTGAAAAAGCGCTCGTTGCAGCACGCGCGGTGTCGCCCGGTCTTGGCACCTGAAGACGTTATCACACCGATTTGGTTTCGCGAAAGTCTGCGAGTGAGCCCACAGGATGAGCAGCGCTGTGCGGGTTTGGATCAGCGAGGCAGCTCGACCGGCGGCATCCCACGCTCGATAAGATATACTTTGTCCGCGGCGACCATCGCGTATTGGATCACCGTGGGATTTGGGCCGCCGTTTCCACCAGGCCAGCGCACATCCACGGTCACCGGACCCGCAGCGCTTCCAAGACCAACGTGCTGCGTGAGTGGTCCTTGCCCAGTCACAAATCCGCGACCTGCAGTTACCTCACGCATGCGACGGACGCCGTCTGCAGTGGTCACGGTGATGCGAGCCCCCACCGCGTCGCGGTTGTGATTGCCGCGATCTCTCACGCGAACCTCGATCCAGTGGTTGGTCGCGGGCAGGTCATTGCGCAGCAAAAACACCGACGAAGATCCAAGTCCGAGGTCGAGATCTCCGTCGCGGTCGGCGTCGTGAAACATCGCTCCACCGCACCAGAGGTTGGGCATTCCGGTGAGATAGGACACGTCGGTGAAGCGGTGGTCGGGCTCTTGGCGATACAAGCGAAGCCATTGGTATCCGTACGCCGGACCGACGCAGGTGATCAGGTCCAAATCGCCGTCGTTGTCCCAGTCGCCAAAGGTCCCCTCGTGATCGCCTTCGTTGTGCAGAATCCCCGCCTCGGCGGTCACGTTTTCAAAGCGAAAATCCGGCGCTCCCGTGTTGCGAAGCAATCGCGAGCGGTCAATTCGCACCAGGTCGCCGCGCGCGTGGGCGATGTTTGTGTCAAACGCGTCGAGGTCGCCGTCGTTGTCGTAGTCACCAAAATCGAGCCCGAAGCTTGTGCCGAAAGTGGGGGGTGTTCCTGCGAAACCGTTGGTGCGTCCGCGCTCGGTAAAGTGACATCGCCCATCGTTGACGTAGGCCCAGTTGGGTGCGCCCAAATAGGTTTGTACAAACAGGTCTGAGTCGCCGTCGTTGTCAAAATCTGCCCACATTGAGGCGAACGCCGGTGCCACACCGCGCGCCGGAGATCCGGTCGCAACGGGCATTCCTGCCATCATGGTGTAGTCTTCGAATCGCCCGTTTCCGAGGCCATGAAACAGCTGCGATGAGCCCGGAAAAGTTGGGTACGTGCGCAGCCACTGCCCGATGTACACGTCCAGCTCGCCGTCGCCGTCACAGTCTCCAAACGCCGTTGCGTCTGTCGGTCCTGGCTCTTCAAGTGGGGCATCCACGAGAACAAATCGACCGTCGGCTCCTTGCATGTAAATCTTGCTGCCTTGCCCGGGCATAAACGGCCCAACACCGCTTTGGTTGTCCCCACCGAGCAGGTCCATGTCGCCGTCTGCGTCGAGGTCGGCCCAGTTTGCGCCCGAGATTCCAGCGCCCGCTAACCCCATTCGCGCGGTGCGATTCTCAAACGCAAAACCTCCCGCGCTATGCCACACAGACAGCGTCCCTGTGGGTGCCGTTCGGTCGCCGACAGACACAAAATCTTCGCGGTTGTCGCCGTCAATGTCGACCCACTGGGGTCGGCCCACGATGTTCATCGCACCGAGCACCGAGGTCTGGTCTGAGAACACCGTTGGGCCTTCGCGTGGGCAGATTCGCTCGCCCTGAGCTTCGGTCATGTACTCGATCATGGGTCCGAGGCCCAACCAGGGATCACCCTGCGGGTTCATCATTCGGTTATTCACGATGGAAGCGATGGCCGCGCGTGACCGCCCCTGCATCATATCCGCGGCGTCGATTTTGGCGGCGACAAGGAGCGACACTGGCTCGGTGACGTGCTCAACCACAATCCAGACGTGATAAGCAGGGTGCAAATCAATTGGCGGATTGATCGGGACGTCGTACCAACGCGCCGCGGGGACATCGATCGCGATGGGCTCCATCAGGTCTTGCTCAATGTCCGGAATGGACCTCCCGATATCTCCCATGAGCCGAACGCGCACCTGGCTCCCCGCTTCTCCGCGCATGTTCAGGCGAATGTTGCGCAGACGAAGTGGCTCTTTGAGTGTCAGCCGGATCGCCTCCATGTCGCCCACGTCTGCGCCACGCAGAGCGCCCATCGAGTTGCCAGTTGAGTACTTCACCGTGGTCATCTTGCCCGTGCGCGGCCTCGCACCACACAGCTCACGGAGCAGGGCCTCGGATGAGCCAGGCGCAGCGGGCCCAGCTTCAACCGCTGCGACGTCGGTTGCCGAATCGCTAGCCGTACCGTCCATGCCCCCGTCTCGCGCAGACCCATCGGGGCTGTTCGGCTGGGTGCACGCGACCGCGAGTGAGCAGGCAGTGGTGAGCCACAGAATCCGAGCGGTTTGACTCGGCGAGCAAGTGCGCATGGAAGAATCCTTCGCTAAGGTGTTGTACCTAAGAGTGTACCGGGTGCAGGGGGAAGTGAGAAGCGCGTAGTGTTCGCTAGCAAGTGCGCCGAAAGGTTCGCTAAATTTGGCGAGTCGAAGCCAGCCCCGACCTGGGAAAATGAAGTTTGACTGTCAGCGGTCCCAACGTATTTTCGTTGGGGGCGGTGTTTCGCGACTGACAGCAACACCCTGCAATCTGTCAGCGCAATGGACGGACAGCCTATGTCATCGCAAAGTGCACCCACCAGCCGAACTGTTGTACCATCTCGCGCACGGTGGCTGAAAACGTAGGGTTCGCAAGCAGTGACTATTGGAACTATTGGGGCAAGGCACGACCCAACACCACTAACAAACACACATGGCATCCACTCGCTTGCCACTCTCTCGATGTTGCCGCGATGGCGGCGGTGTTGTTGTCAAACGATAGGATGCTTTGTGGACGTGCTGCCAAGTTGTTTTGGATGTCCGAAATTCAGGCGCAATCGTGGCTGCCTTGGTTGATCGGACTGCACGACATCGGGAAGTTTTCGTATCCGTTTCAGTGGCAACGGGACGATCTTGTTCGTGCGAATCTTGGCCTCAATCTAAGCCTTTCGAGCGTCGAGCCCTATCACGACGCAGCAGGCGCATCCGTCTGGCGTGGGCTGTACGAAGGCGGCGTGCCACCGTTGCTCGCGACGAATGAACAGTCTGCCAGGGAGCTGTGGAACCGTCTCGTTCCACTCGTTCACGCAGTGACCGGTCATCACGGAGCTCCACCGGAGAATCTGGTGAGCGTTGAGTGCAAGCCAGACGTGTTCGACGCCAAAGGAAATCTGTTTGCTCTGGAGCACTTTATTCGCGACTGGACAGCGGTTTGTGCGCTTCCGAAATTTGAGCCTGCTGATCTGCGGACCTTGTCAAGGCAATGGAAAGCCGCGTCGTGGTGGCTCGCCGGCTTCGCCACCCTTTTCGATTTGAGCGGGTCGAATAAAGAGTTTTTTAATTATTTAGAGAGTTTTTAAA
>JANNCG010000842.1:0-2769 GCA_031386385.1 Myxococcales bacterium | reverse complement strand
GGGGCGCAATTTGCACAAGCGGGACGGGGATCGAAATGTCCGGCCCCTGACCAAACGGCTGGCTTGTTGGCGGTTGTGAAGTCGACGTCGAAGCGATGGATGGCTGTGAAATCGGCGCCGCCGGCGTCGAAGAGGGAGAATCGCTCGGCGCTGGCGTAGCGTTGAGGGCAGCGAGCATCTGTGGATTCATCTCGCCAAATCCAATCGTTTGCATCGAGACCATGCTCGGGCGCACCGCAGGCATCTGCGGGTGAGAAAGTGTCTTTGGGGCTTCAACCGAGGGCGGCGGTGACACGATCGCAATGGGGGCCGCAGGAGTCGGAACGGGGACCGTGACAGGCTGTGCAGCCGGGGGCATCGACGCAGGAGCCCCCGGAGGAATCGACGCAGTGGACCCAGGATAGCTTATTTCAGGTTCGGCAGAGCGCCAGTCTTTCCACTGCAAAACAGTGATCGGAGGGCGCTCGGGCCGAGATTGAAATGCGTGATCGAAAATCGCGATCGAAACAAATTTGCCAGGTTGGAGCGGCAACAATATCTGCACCAACTGTCGCCAGACATCTCGCGCAAGCAGCGTCGCGTCTACTTGGGAGGTTGCGGGTGGGACGGCGATGAGTCGCTCGCGATATGTCAGATCGTTGCCAGCAGATCGCTCGCGATCACGACGATGAAACAGAGAGGCGCCGGGAGGCAACTGGAGCTCGGTCGTCTGCGCCGGTTCTATTGGCGGGCTCGGCAAGGCCACCGGCGAAGCAGTGCTCGGAGCTGTCGTCGAAATGCTCGCTTGGCTGAGTACTACAACGCTTTGGACGGTGCCGACGGACGGGGACGAAACCTGCGATACCGCGCTTGGCGCCATCGCAACGGTGGATGGCGTGCCGGTCAGTTGCGTGCTTGCGAGCGGGTTCGCTGGCTTGGGCCAAGGGGACGCAGCCGACGATTTGGCGCCAGAAATGGTGGCGGGTTTCGCTGGCTCGCTTGGTGGACTCGAGACGCGCGCGCTGGCTGGCTTTGCGCCCGCTGGCATGGGAACCGACGCCGGCGGAGCGACAATCGCAGGGCTTGAGGCGGTTTTTTCAAATGGTGTGGCTGCGACAGGCGGGCTCGCCGCGGGCGCTGCCGCCGGGGTTGTCGGGGCTGAGGGTACCGCCGTCGCAGATGGATCGGCGCTGGTGGGCCGAAGAACGAAACGCTCGTTCGAGATCAGATCGTGGACACGAACGGTCCCATCTTCTTCGAAATCCACGCGAAATTTGGCGAGAGCTACACCCTTTCGGGCTTCAGTTAGCGCAGTTTTCCACGACTCAGCACTCACCTGCACGGGAGCACCCGGGAGGGATGGGAGTTCAACAGCCCAGTGCATCATTTGCGGGTACCATTGCCAGACATAATTCGTCAAGAACGCAGTGCCGAAAGTGCCGACCCATTCGCAATGTTTATTCGGCAGATCAGATCTCGTCTAGAACCCGATACGTCATGCACGTGACCGTCATTTCTGCGCACACCAACTCTGCGATTGCGAGTGCGCTAGCGGATTTGGGCTGCACTGTGCGTGAATCGTCGCCCGTTGAGAGCCCTCCAAAGCTGTGCGCAGACACCGATGTTGTGGTTGTCAATGCAGCGGAAGACGGCGAATTAGGCGCATTTATCCTGCGCAGAGTGCGATCGGCGTCAAAGACCGTTCCTGTGTTGCTAGCCCTTGAACTGTCGCAGTTGTCACGCCTGGACCCGGCGTGGGGTCACGATGATTTTGTGTTGTTGCCCTTGATTCCTCACGAGCTTCTCGCGCGAATTCGCGCGGTTGAGTGGGCGAGAAGCGACTTTTCTCAGCCCGCACGTATCAAAGTTGGAGAGCTTGTCGTCGATATCGAAGAGCACCAGGTCACTGCTGCTGGCCGCGAGCTCGCGATGACACACCGTGAGTTTGCGCTCTTGGTAGAGCTCGCCACTCATCGCGGCACGATCCTAAGGCGGAGCGCGATTTTGCAAAAGATCTGGAATGTCAAACCGAACACTGCTCAGAGAGCCGGCCGCTCGCTTGATGTGCACATCCGGCGCCTTCGGACCAAACTAGCTGGACTCGCCGTCATCGAGACGGTTCGCGCCGTAGGTTTTCGCTTCGACGCGGGCTAGCGCCCAAAGGTGCGGCTTGCCAATTGTGTTGCACGGCTGCAATCTTACTGTCGTGATTCATCTCGCCGTTAGCGTGGGTTGTCCCTGTGGAATTGGTCCCGAAATTTCAGTCCGAGCGGCTCACCAGCTGCTTGACCAAGACCCCCTCGTCACCATCACGCTGTGCGGCGATTCAGAAGCACTCTCACGCTCTGCTGCGCTTCATCAGCTAGCGCTCTCTCGACCCCGGCTGAGCATTCAATCGGTGTCACAACTTTCAAACATCCTCGAATTCGCTGGAAATCCGCAGCGCGAACACGGCGAGTCCCAGTTGGCAGCGATCGACGCAGCGCTGAAGCTCGTCACCGAAAAAGCTGCGCACGCGCTCGTCACGGGTCCGGTCTCGAAGCACGCAATCTCGCAAACCGGGATCCACTTCACCGGCCACACAGAGTACATCGCCCAGTGGACCAACACAGCCACTCCGGTGATGAGCTTTTTGGGCCCGAGGCTCGCGACGTCGCTGGTGACAACCCATCTGCCGCTGCGAAGAATTCCCGATGAGCTAACCATTTCAAAAATCGCGACGGTCATTGGAATCACTGCACGCGCGCTCTGGCGTGAGCTTCGGGTTGATCAGCCCCGTATCGTGGTTTG